>NZ_JBMKHT010000033.1:0-49304 GCF_049238165.1 Enterobacter cloacae complex sp. IR5422
TAAGCCGGTGCATTAATCCGGTGGTTACAAGCAATCTTCGGTGGAGCGGTAGTTCAGTCGGTTAGAATACCTGCCTGTCACGCAGGGGGTCGCGGGTTCGAGTCCCGTCCGTTCCGCCACTTATTAAAAGCCCTGAGCATTAGCTCAGGGCTTTTTTCTTATCTGACGTTTAATTATTGCGAAATCAGCAAAAATCCTCTGCATTTTGCGATCTTTTTCTCTATAACACCGCCAGCGATAATCGTCCTCAGTTTACGAACATAATGATTGAGGAATAGTATGACTCTCCCTGCATTTGGTCTGGGCACTTTCCGCCTGAAAGACGACGTTGTTATCGCATCAGTTAAAACCGCACTCGAACTGGGTTATCGTGCTGTTGATACGGCGCAGATCTATGAAAACGAAGCTGCCGTTGGACAAGCTCTCGAAGAGAGCGGTGTACCGCGTAATGAGCTGTTTATTACCACGAAAATCTGGATTGAGAATCTCAGCAAAGACAAGCTGATCCCAAGCCTGAAAGAGAGCCTGAAAAAACTGCGTACTGACTACGTGGATCTGACGCTGGTCCACTGGCCATCACCGAACGATGCCGTCTCCGTGGAAGAATTCATGCAGGCGCTGCTGGAAGCGAAAAAACAGGGCTTAACGCGTGAAATTGGGATCTCCAACTTCACGATCCCGCTGATGGAAAAGGCCATTGCTGCTGTTGGCGCAGAAAATATTGCGACCAACCAGATTGAGCTCTCTCCATATCTGCAAAACCGCAAAGTGGTGGACTGGGCAAAACAGCATGGGATCCACATCACCTCATACATGACGCTGGCCTACGGTAAGGCGCTGAAAGATGAGGTGATTATCCGTATCGCCGAAAAGCATAATGCGACGGCTGCGCAGGTAATACTGGCTTGGGCAATGGGTGAAGGTTATGCCGTGATCCCATCATCCACTAAGCGTGAAAACCTGGCGAGCAACCTGTTAGCAACGGATCTTCATCTGGATGCTGACGATAAAAAAGCGATCGCAGCCCTGGAGTGCAACGATCGCCTGGTCAGCCCGGAAGGCTTAGCGCCAAACTGGGATTAAGTTTGACCCACCCTCTGTAACCTGAACCCTCACACAGCTCCTCCGGGAGCTGTTTTTATATGTTCACTCAGAAAATCGATAAAGGCACGAATGCGCGTACTCACCGCTCTGTCGCTGTAATACACCGCGCTAAAAGGCATTTCGACTGGCAGGCGTTTATCGGCCATCAATTCCACCAGTTCACCCCGCGCAATCTCCTTATCAATCATATAGTCAGACAAACAGGCGATACCGTTGCCTTCAAGACACAATTGCTTCAGCGTCTCCCCGCTGTTGGACGACAACCCGCAGGTGATCTCATGCAACTGACCGTCAGGGCAGGCGACGGGCCAGGTATTTAGCGAGACGGGTTCCGTAAAGCCCAGACACAAATGCTGTTTCAACTCCTCAACCGTCTCCGGTTTGCCATGTTCAGCAATATACTGTGGCGACGCGATAATTTTACGGTAGCTGGCAAACAGCGGGCGGGCCCGCAGGCTGGAATCCGTCAGGGTTCCCGCCCGGATCGCCACATCTACCTTTCGCTCGATGAGGTTAATAAACGTCTCGGACGAGACCAGAGAGAGCGTCATCTCCGGATAGCGTTCACGGAAAGGTTTGATTAGCGGCATCAGAAAGTGCAGCACAACCGGCGTGGCTGCATCAATGCGCAGTAACCCACGCGGCGTGCTGCGGGTCTCCATAATCTCGGTCTCTGCTGCGGCCATCTCCTGCAGTACCGACTGCACGCGGCGAAAATAACGCTCACCTTCCTCCGTCAGGCTCAGCTGCCGCGTCGTTCGGTTGAGCAGACTCACCCCAAGCTTCATCTCCAGCTTTTTTACCGAGCGGCTGATGGCTGAGTTAGCCTGTCCCAGCTGTTCGGCCGCGCGGCTAAAGCTGCCGCTTTCAACCACGGCGACAAAGATTGTCAGCTCTTCTGACGTTGCTTTCATTGTTGCACCACCCGCAAAATTCTATTGAGATTTTGACCATTTTTGTTATTTAAGCACTGGCGCATACTGCCTGTCATCTTAATCCTGATGATACGGAGTATTTTATGCCACTGGCGCTACTTGCCCTGACGATCAGTGCCTTCGCAATTGGCACGACCGAATTTGTTATCGTGGGACTGGTTCCCACCATTGCTAACCAGCTTGCGATCTCGCTGCCCTCCGCCGGATTGCTGGTGTCCATCTACGCCCTGGGCGTTGCCGTCGGTGCGCCAGTCCTGACGGCCCTGACCGGACGCTTTCCGCGTAAGCAGCTGTTAGTTGCACTGATGGTGCTGTTCACCGCCGGCAACGTGCTGGCCTGGCAGGCGCCGGACTACACCACGCTGGTCATCGCTCGGCTGTTGACCGGCCTTGCTCACGGGGTGTTCTTCTCGATTGGTTCTACTATTGCAACCAGCCTGGTACCCAAAGAGAAAGCGGCATCCGCCATTGCGATCATGTTCGGTGGGTTAACCGTTGCACTCGTTACGGGCGTACCGTTGGGCACGTTTATCGGACAACACTTCGGCTGGCGTGAAACGTTCCTGGCCGTCTCCCTACTGGGCGTCATTGCCCTGGTGACCAGCCTGCTGCTGGTGCCGTCGAATATTCCAGGCCGGGCCAGCGCTAGCCTGAGCGATCAGCTGAAGGTACTTACGCATCCGCGTTTGCTGATCATCTACGCGGTTACGGCGCTGGGCTATGGTGGCGTATTCACTGCTTTTACCTTCCTGGCACCGATGATGCAGGACCTGGCGGGCTTCTCTCCCAACGCCGTGAGCTGGATCTTGCTGGGGTACGGTATTTCCGTTGCGATTGGCAATATCTGGGGCGGCAAGCTTGCGGATAAGCATGGTGCGGTGCCGGCGCTGAAATTCATCTTCGCCGCGCTGGTTGTTCTGCTGATGATTTTCCAGTTCACCGCCTCGATACAGTACGCCGCGCTGGTTACGGTACTGGTCATGGGGATCTTCGCTTTTGGTAATGTGCCAGGGCTTCAGGTCTACGTTGTACAGAAAGCCGAGCTTTATACGCCAAATGCGGTGGACGTGGCATCGGGGCTGAACATTGCCGCATTTAATATTGGTATTGCGCTGGGTTCAATTATTGGCGGACAAACCGTCGAGCACTTCGGATTGACCCAGACCCCGTGGATTGGCGCGGTGATTGTCCTGATCGCCTTCCTGCTGATTGGCATGTGCGGACGTCTGGATAAGCCAGCCCGCGTTGCGCTGGGGTAACATCAGTAAGCGCTGGCTTACAAAACTGGAAAGCGGTTTCTCAGAAATTGCGTTGAAAGTGTGACCTAAAGTCCCTATAACATTAGAACCAGTCCGTTTTCCGGACTGGTTCATGTTACAGAGGCTGTTTCCAAAAGTGCGAAAAAATACCTATGCCATGCGTTATGTTGCCGGAATGCCCGCGGAGAGGATCTTGCCTCCGGGGTCGTTTGCGAGCATCAGTCAGGCATTACCCGCCGGCACACCGTTAAGCAGCGATGAAAAAATCCGCGTACTGGTGTGGAATATCTTTAAGCAGCAGCGTGCGGAGTGGTTATCGGTACTCAAGAATTTTGGCAAAGATGCCCATCTGGTTCTGCTCCAGGAGGCGCAAACCACCCCTGAGCTGGTCCGGTTTGCCACCACTCACTATCTTGCCGCCGACCAGGTACCGGCCTTTGTTCTGCCTCAGCACCCCTCGGGGGTGATGACGCTTTCAGCAGCACATCCGGTCTATTGTTGTCCACTGCGCGAACGCGAGCCTATCCTGCGTCTGGCGAAATCGGCACTGGTGACGGTCTATCCACTGCCGGATACCCGTATGCTGATGGTCGTGAATATCCACGCGGTAAACTTCAGCCTGGGCGTGGATGTATATAGTAAGCAGTTACTTCCGATCGGCGATCAGATTGCGCATCACAGTGGGCCGATCATTATGGCCGGTGATTTCAATGCCTGGAGTCGCCCGCGCATGAATGCGCTGTACCGCTTTGCGCGCGAAATGTCGCTGCGTGAAGTCCGTTTTAGCGATGACCAGCGCAAAAAAGCCTTTGGTCGTCCTCTCGATTTTGTCTTCTACCGTGGTTTAAGCGTGCACGACGCCTCTGTGCTGGTGACGCGCGCCTCCGATCATAACCCTCTACTAGTCGAATTCAGTCCCGGCAAACCTGATAAATAATGGTGTGTCAGGTCTGCCGTGGGGCAGACCTGCGCGGGTGCTGCCCTTCTATTTTTAACCCACAAAGGACAGTACGATGACAACAACACACTCCCATCATGACAACGTAGAAAAACAGTTTGGTTCTCAGGCAAATGCCTATCTGAGCAGCGCCGTGCACGCTTCAGGTCGCGATCTGGTACGCCTCGGTGAGCGCCTGTCGGCATTCCCGCAGGCGCACGTGCTGGATTTAGGCTGTGGGGCAGGGCATGCCAGCTTCACGGCTGCGCAGCAGGTGGCGCACGTAACCGCATATGACTTATCCAGCCAGATGCTGGAGGTGGTTGCTGAAGCGGCGAAAGCGAAGGGACTGGGCAACATTGATACGCGTCAGGGCTATGCCGAATCCTTACCTTTTGATGATGCCTCGTTTGAGGTGGTGATCAGCCGTTATTCCGCGCACCACTGGCATGATGTTGGCCAGGCATTACGCGAAGTCAAGCGCGTTCTGAAGCCGGGTGGCATCTTCATTATTATGGATGTCATGTCACCTGGGCATCCGGTACGTAATATCTGGCTGCAGACGGTGGAAGCGCTGCGCGACACCTCCCATGTGCAAAACTACGCCAGCGGAGAGTGGTTATCGCTGATCGCTGAAGCGGGGCTGATAGCGCGTTCGTTAATCACAGACCGTTTACCGCTGGAATTTAGCTCGTGGATAGCGCGTATGCGCACCCCGGAAGCATTAAGCCAGGCTATCAGGCTGTATCAGGAGAGTGCGTCGGCAGAGGTGAAGGCGTATTTTGAACTGCAGGACGATGGTTCATTTACCAGCGATACCATCATGGCTGAAGCGCAAAAAGCGGGATAAACAAAAAAGGCACCGAGGGGAATCGGTGCCTTTTTATCTTTCGGTCGTGTTATCAGGAGTCTGGCGTCGCGCTGTTCTTCACAAACAGCGTTAGCTGGTCGCCCGGTTTCAGATTGTCAGTATCGTTGTTCCAGCGCATCACATCTTTGATGTTCACGCCGTGACGTTTTGCGATACTGGACAGCGAATCACCCTTGCGCACGCGATAGGTTATGCTATCGCTGTTGCTGGCGAGACGCTGTGCGCTGCTACCTGCACCCACCGTCAGAGTTTGACCCACTTTCAGGCCTGAACTGCGCAGGTTATTCCACTGCTGCAGATCTTTCGCATTCACGCCAAGACGTGACGCAATGCCCGAAAGCGTATCACCTGAACGAACCTTATAGCTGCGGCTGTTAACTGATGATGCATCCGCGATCAGCGTTGACTGAACGGCGGCGATTTCACCCGAAGCTAAAGACTCACGTAACTGCTCAGCATGTTTCTGCGGAACCATTACATACTGCGGGCCACTCGCCCCCAGCGTTGAGCCTTTAACGCCAGCATTAAAGGTTTTCAATTTACTTACCGACATACCCGTCATATCAGCAACCTGTTGAATATCAACCGGATTGCTGAGGCGAACACGCGCCAGTGCACGACTTTCGTCTGGTGTTGGCAGTTGTACACCGTAACGCTTGCTGTTCTTGAGAATATCGCTCAAAGCCAGCATTTTCGGTACGTAAATCTTTGTTTCCTGTGGCAGTGAGAGCGACCAAAAATCGGTGGATTTACCCCGTGCTTTATTCGCTTTCATTGCCTTCAGTACACGACCTTCGCCGCTATTGTACGCTGCGACCGTTAACAGCCAGTCGCCGTCAAACATCTTGTTCAGACGTTGCATCATGTCGAGAGCGGCTGTCGTTGAAGCGACAACATCGCGACGCGCATCATAGTTGCGGGTCTGTTTCAGACCATAGTTTCGCCCGGTGCTCGGAATGATCTGCCAAATGCCTGCGGCATTGGCGCCAGACGTCGCGTGTGGGTCAAAAGCGCTCTCCACTATGGGTAGGAGTACCAGCTCCATAGGCATGTTACGTTTCTTAACTTGCCCGGCTATCCAGTACATATACGGCTCTGCCCGTAACGTTACATCGTGGAGATAGCTCTTATTACTTAAATACTTCTGTTTCTGTTCGCGAATCCGGCTGTTTTCCGGAATTCCCATCTTTAGCTCGTCGCCAATAGAGGTCCACAAGTCTTGCTCCTGCGCGAAAGATGTCCCATCGTCCATCCAGCGCGCCGAACTTGTAAACTTCCCTGCTTCCCCTTGACCAGCTGCAGAAAGGCTCTGTGCGTGCTGTTGTACGTTGCTGCCGTTCTGCGACTGGCAACCTACAAGCAGGACAGAGGCGAGTAATATCGCTTTTGCCTTCATGTGTGTGTCAATAGTTGCTTAAAAGACGAGCGATGATAACGGCGAATTTTTGAAAAGGCAACCAGCAATTATCTGAAGTTATCTTTCTTTGACCTTAACCATGCAAATCGCTGTTCTGGTTGTTGCAAATTTGTTTCTTGGTTAATTTTGATAATTAAATCAATATCATCTGTTCGCAAAAATAAATTAATTTGGCGCTCGTTTTTCAGAATTACGGGGAGTGTGTTTTGGTTTTTTGCACGTAACTCCTTCACTTTGTGATAATAATCCTGAATCGCCCGATCCTCAGGCAACAGGCTGACGGAAAACTTCATATTTCCTAATGTATACTCATGTGCGCAACAAATAACGGTGTCATCGGGTAATGCGTTAATCTTCTGTAAAGACTGATACATTTGCGCTGGTGTTCCTTCAAACAACCTTCCGCAGCCCCCTGAGAACAGCGTGTCACCGCAAAAAAGATAAGGCTTACTGTAGAAACACAGATGTCCCAAAGTGTGACCCGGTGTGGCAAATACGGAAAACTCCCACTCACGTATGAGGATTTTTTCGCCTTCTTCGACTACTTGCGTGACACCCTTATCTTGTGCCTCTGACGGTCCGTAAACCACAACATGCGGAAAATGGGTACGCAGTTCAGGTACACCGCCCGTATGATCGTTATGGTGATGCGTCAACAGAATGGCTTCCGGCTGCCAGCCGTTCTCTTCTATTGCGCGCAGTACGGGGGCGGATTCTCCGGGATCGACAATGACGCATCGACGTTCATCGTCAACCAAAACCCAGATGTAATTGTCCTCAAAAGCAGAAATACTGATAAGATTCATACATTACCTCTTATAGCGTGGCGGGTGTGTTGATGAAACCGGCAAGGATACCTCAGACTGTCGCAGCACCGGAACGTTGGGCGGAACTGCCCTGGGGTGAATACTATCGCGAGGCGTTAGAGCAACAGCTGAAGCCCTGGCTCGCGAAAATGTATGGCTTTCACCTGCTTAAGATTGGCAATCTCAGCGCGGAAATCAATACCGAAAGCTGCGCTATCTCGCATCAGGTGAACGTCTCTCTCGGCGGATCGCCGGTTCAGGTGAAAGCAGACCCGTTACATCTGCCGTTTGCGGAAAAATCCGTTGATGCGTGTTTGCTCGCACATACGTTACCCTGGTGCAGCGATCCGCACCGTCTGCTTCGCGAAGCCGATCGCGTGCTGATTGATGACGGCTGGCTGGTGCTGAGCGCATTCAACCCGCTGAGCCTGATGGGCCTGCGAAAGCTGGTACCGGTGCTGCGCCGGACGCCGCCTTACAACAGCCGGATGTTCACCATGATGCGCCAGCTCGACTGGCTGTCACTGCTGAACTTCGAAGTGCTCTGCTACGGCGGTTTTCAGGTGCTGCCCTGGGCGCGGCAGGGGGGCGTCTTGTTGAGCACGCATTTGCCTGCCTTAGGCTGCATGCAGTTTATCGTCGCGCGTAAGCGAACCATTCCCCTTACGCTTAATCCCATGAAGCAGAGCAAATCGAAAACACCGATCCGCCAGACCGTTGGCGCCACGCGGCAGTACAGAAAGCCCTGATCAGGATTCAGGCTGATAGCCCGCGTCCTCATGCGCAGGGTTAGCGGCTGCCGCACGCGCCAGTTCGTCACAGCGTTCGTTTTCCGGATGACCGGCGTGCCCTTTAACCCACTCCCACTTAATCTGGTGCTGGCCCAGGGCGGCATCAAGCCGTTTCCAGAGATCGACGTTCTTGACCGGTTTCTTATCGGCAGTCTTCCAGCCGCGTTTTTTCCAGTTATGGATCCACTGGGTAATTCCTTGACGAACGTACTGGCTGTCGGTACTTAACACCACGTCACAATGTTCTTTTAGTGCCTCCAGCGCCACAATGGCCGCCATGAGCTCCATCCGGTTGTTGGTGGTCAGAAAATAGCCTTCGCTAAAAGTTTTTTCATGCTGGCGATAACGCATAATCGCGCCGTAGCCGCCGGGACCCGGGTTGCCGAGACAAGATCCATCGGTGAAAATTTCTACCTGTTTACGCATCTCTGGTAGACTTCCTGTATTTGAAACGTTCAGTTAAACGATAAGTCTGACATAAATGACCGCTATGAGCACTGCAATTACTCGCCAGATCGTCCTCGATACCGAAACCACCGGTATGAACCAGATCGGCGCGCACTACGAAGGGCATAAGATCATTGAGATCGGTGCCGTTGAAGTGGTGAACCGTCGTCTTACGGGGAACAACTTCCACGTCTATCTCAAGCCCGATCGGCTGGTGGATCCCGAAGCGTTCGGCGTTCACGGTATTGCCGATGAGTTCTTGCTGGATAAGCCGACTTTTGCGGACGTGGCTGACGAATTCCTGGAATACATCAGGGGCGCTGAGCTTGTTATCCATAACGCCTCGTTCGATATCGGCTTTATGGATTATGAATTCAGCAAGCTTAACCGTGATATCCCGAAGACGAATACCTTCTGTAAGGTGACAGACAGTCTGGCGCTGGCGAGGAAAATGTTCCCCGGCAAGCGTAATAGCCTGGATGCACTATGTTCGCGCTACGAGATAGATAATACCAAACGAACGCTCCACGGGGCGTTGCTCGATGCCCAGATCCTCGCCGATGTCTATCTGACGATGACCGGTGGGCAGACGTCTATGAAGTTCAGTATGGAAAATGAGTCGCAGCAAACGCAGGGCGAAGCGGGTATTCAGCGTGTCGTCCGTCAGGCAAGTCGGCTGCGGGTTGTTTTAGCCAGTGATGAAGAGCTGCTTAATCACGAATCCCGTCTTGATCTGGTGCAGAAGAAGGGCGGCAGCTGTCTCTGGCGTGCCTGAAAAAACGCCGGAACGCCTGTAAAATCATCGTTTGGGCGATTTTTGCAGCAAACGATTCAAAACGCGAGAAAAAGCGTTGACGAGATCGGAGGCGCACCGTAATATGCGCCTCGTTCCCCAAACGGGAACAGTGGAGCGGTAGTTCAGTCGGTTAGAATACCTGCCTGTCACGCAGGGGGTCGCGGGTTCGAGTCCCGTCCGTTCCGCCACTATTCAGAAGGCCTGAATCAGAAATGATTCAGGCCTTCGTCGTTTCAGCCAGCTGTGATTCCATTCCCTCTCTTCTGACTTGTAGTTAACAAAAAGTTAATATCAATAGTGCAATTAATTAACAATTGCACATCATTAGTGCATTCTTTGCACTGTTGTTGTGCATTTTTCCACCGTCAGCTATTCAGGCTCGAGTCAGATTGTGTCTCTCTGTAAAAAAGAATTCATACAGAATCATCTGCTTATAACCCGCTATGCAAAAAATTACTGAACCAATTGCAGATTGGTTTGGTTATTGCTTAATCATTAGCACGATAAGCGTCATTCCATATCAATAACTTATCGTTAATAAAAATAAAGCAATGATGAAAGCGAGCGAACCAATATGGAAAAACCGTCACGGTTTCTGGCAAATTCCAGCACCGCGCTTGAACAGCTGCGCGGGCTAATCAACCAGCACGAGTCAACACCAGGCACTCCACTGCCCACGGAACGTGAGCTGTCGGACACACTCGGCGTAGGACGACGTGAAGTGCGTCGCGCGCTGGACGTGCTGGAAGAAGAGGGGCGCATCTGGCGTAAGCAGGGCAAAGGGACCTTTATCGGCCCGGCTGCACCCGTTGAACCGCTGGCCCTTCAGGGATTGGTTCAGCAAACCAACCTTCTGGAAGTGATGGAAGCTCGTCTGCAGCTCGAACCCGGCTTAGCCCGGCTTGCGGCACTGCGTGCCACCAGGGAAAACCTTGCGCTCATGCAGCGCATGCTGGAACGCATCGACAAGGTCAGCCCGGATGACCGCGATCTCAACGAACTGTGGGATAGCGCCTTTCACCGCGCCATTGCGGAAGCGGCGGGCAACCGCCTGATGCTCGGCCTGTTTGATGCCATTGATGCCGTGCGGCGTGAACCGGGCTGGCAGCATCTGCGCGAGCTGGCACGCACCCCCGAGCGTGTCGATAGCTATAACGACCACCACCACAAGATCATGGCTGCCATTATCCATCGCCAGCCTAACGAGGCCGCGACCGCGATGCGCGAACACCTGCTCAGCCTGCAAACCGCCCTGATTCAGGCGATCCACCTCGAGGACGACTTCACGCCATGACGACAATCCCCTTTAAGGACGCCACGCCCGTATTGCAAGTAAAAAACCTCAACGTTACGTTCGCGGGCTCGCCGGTAAGCGTGCTTGACGGTATCTCGTTGACCGTCAGGGCGGGCGAAACGCTGGCGCTGGTGGGAGAATCCGGCTGTGGGAAAAGTATCACCTCCCTGGCGCTGATGGGGTTACTGCCCGCCAGCGCACGGATCGTCAGCGGGGAGATGCAGTTTCGTCGCCACGATCTGCGCAAGCTCTCGCCGCGGGAATATGCCGATCTGCGCGGTAGCGAGCTGGCGATGATTTTCCAGGAGCCGATGACCTCGCTCAATCCGGCGTTTACGCTGGGCGATCAGCTGAGCGAGGCGGTTATGCGTCATCAGGACGTCTCGCGCGCAGAGGCGATGAAGATCGCGCTGCAGATCCTCGAGAAAGTGCAGATTCCGGCAGCAGAGATGCGCCTCAAGGCGTATCCGCACCAGCTTTCCGGCGGCATGCGCCAGCGCGTGATGATTGCCATGGCGCTGATCAACCACCCTAAACTGCTGATTGCCGACGAACCCACCACCGCGCTCGACGTCACCATCCAGGCGCAAATCCTCGCCTTGCTCAACACCTTGAAAGAGGAAACCGGCACGGCGGTGCTGATGATCACCCACGATTTAGGCGTGGTGGCTGAAGTGGCGCAGCAGGTGGCGGTGATGTATGCCGGACAGGTGGTAGAGCAGGGGAGCGTCGAGGCGATATTTGCCGACCCGCAGCACCCGTACACCATCGGCCTGATGGGCTCGATCCCCTCCCTTGGCGCACGCAAGGGCCCGCTTTCCACTATTCCCGGATCGGTCCCGCTGCCGGAATCCATGCCGCAAGGCTGCCGTTTCGCAACGCGCTGCCCGTTTGCGCAGTCGCGCTGCCATGATGAAAAACCGCCGCTCACCACGCTCGGCGCGGGCCATCGGGTTGCCTGCTTCCGCGTGCCGCTCGAACACCACATCGCCCTGGGAGAGACCGCATGACCACGCCCATTCTGGAAGCTCGGGACCTCAGCAAGCTGTTCCCCGGCCCGAAAAAACTCTTTACCCCGGCCCGGTTCGTCACGGCGGTCGATCGCGTGTCGCTTGCCGTGATGCCGGGCGAAACGCTGGCGATTGTCGGCGAGTCCGGTTCCGGAAAATCCACGCTTGGCCGCCTGCTGCTGCGCCTGCTGGCCGCCAGCGAAGGGCGCGTGTTTTATCAGGGGGAAGAGATCACCCACGCCTCGGGCGCGCGCCTCAATCAGCTCCGCCGCGAGCTGCAGATCATCTTTCAGGATCCCTTCGCCTCCCTGAACCCGCGCATGACGGTGGAGCAGATCGTCGGTGAGCCGCTGTGGCTGCACCAGAACATGAAGAAAGGGGACCGGCAGTACCGCGTTGCCGAACTGCTTAAGACCGTGGGCCTGCCCGCCGCCTGGGCCGGGCGCTACCCGCACGAGTTTTCCGGCGGGCAGCGCCAGCGTATCGGCATTGCGCGCGCGCTGGCCTCAGGACCAAAGCTGCTGCTGGGCGATGAGCCGGTATCCGCGCTGGATGTGTCGGTGCAGGCGCAGGTGGTCAATTTACTGGAAAGCCTGAAGCACCAGTTGGGGCTGACGATGGTGATTGTCGCCCACGGTCTGGCTGTTATTCGCCATATGAGCGACCGTGTGGCGGTTATGTACCTCGGGCAAATCGTCGAGCTTGCCAGCGTCGATGAGATCTTTGACGCACCGCTGCACCCCTATACCCAGGCGCTGATCGCCTCGGCGCCGCAGATGCAGCCGGGCGCTGAACGCGACGCGCCGCTGCTGCAGGGGGATTTACCGAACCCGGCCAGTCCGCCGTCCGGCTGCCGTTTCCACACCCGCTGCCCGTACGTCACTGACGAATGCCGTCAGGTCGAGCCGATTAATCAGGTGCTCGACGGCGGGCGTCAGGTTGCCTGTCATCGCTGGCAGGAGATCAACCGCGATCGCAGCGTTATCCAGATCGCACCGCCATCCGCTGCTTTTCTGCGCCGCCGCGCGCTGTTTGAACACGCGGCCACCCACTCGTCCCTTCCTTCAAGGAACTCATGATAATGACAATGCGTAATTCTCTTTTGACCGTACTGGGAAGTGTTATGTTGCTTGGCGCGGCGCTGCCCGCCCATTCTGAAAGCGTGCTGCGTATTGGCCTGGGGGCTGACCCGGACATGCTCGACCCGCATCTGGCGCGCACCTACTATGGCCGCTTCGTCTTTGCCTCCCTGTGCGACAGGCTGGTGGATGTGGATGAAAACCTGAAGGTCGTCCCCGGTCTGGCCAAAGACTGGGCGTGGAGTGACGACGGTAAAACCCTGACGCTCAACCTGCGCGAAGGCGTGACCTTCCACGACGGTGAGAAATTCGATGCCGCCGCAGCAAAATACAACCTCGACCGCGCCCTGACCTTAAAAGGCTCCCTGCGTAAAAGCGAGATCTCCTCCGTTGAATCGGTCGAGGTCACCGGTCCGATGCAGATTGCCCTGCACCTGAAAACGCCGGATGCGGCACTGCTGATGCAGCTCACCGACCGTGCGGGCGCCATGATGGCCCCTGAAGCGGCAAAAAAGCCTGACTTTGCCGCCCATCCGGTCTGTTCCGGCCCGTATAAATTCGACAGCCGCGTGTCCCAGGACCGCATCGTTCTGACCCGCTTCGACAACTACTGGAACAAAGACGCCTACCACTTCGACAAAATTATCTATCTGCCGATCCCGGATGCCTCCGTGCGCCTCGCGAACCTGCGCGCGGGCGATCTTGATCTGACCGAAGGCATCGCCGCCAGCGACGTTAAAACCGTCGAAGCCGACAGCAAGCTGGCGCTGGCGAAGGTGACCGGTCTGGGCTATCAGGGCATCACTTTCAACATCAATAACGGCAAGGTGCCCGCCAACGATCCGTTCAAGGACGCTCGAGTACGCGAGGCGTTTTCTCAGGCCATCGACCGCGATGCGCTAAACCAGGTGGTCTTTGAAGGGTTGTATACGCCAGCCAACCAGGCGTTTTCCACGGTGAGTCCGTATCACGTCAACCTGCCGGTCCCGCCGCGTGACGTCGATAAAGCCAAAGCCCTGCTCAAAGCGGCAGGCGTCACCGCGCCGCTGACCGTCAACCTGCTGGTGCCGAACAACCCAACCTCGCAGCAGGTAGGGCAGGTGCTCCAAGCGATGGTCGCCGAGGCGGGCTTTAACCTGAACCTGCAGATGACCGAATTCGCCACGCTGCTGGACCGCCAGCAGAGCGGGGACTATCAGCTGAGCTTCTCCGGCTGGTCGGGGCGCCCGGATCCGGACGGCAGCATCTACGGCTTTATCAACAGCAAAGGCACCCTGAACGACGGCCGCTACAGCAACGCGCAGGTCGATGAGTGGCTGACCCAGGCGCGCCAGAGTACCGACCAGGCCGCGCGCCAGCCGCTGTACGACAAGGTGGTGAAGCAGCTGCAAACCGACATGCCGATTGCCTACCTCTACTTCGAGCCGCGTATTTTTGGCCTGAATAAAAGCGTGCAGGGCTTTAAGCCGTACCCGGACGGCATCGTGCGTCTGGCCGGTTTGACGCTTGCGAAATAAGTGTCCTGAGGAGAGCCCATGCTGGAACTGATTTGCAAACGTCTGCTGCTGGCCGTCCCGACGTTGTTGCTGGTGAGCATGATGGTGTTTGGGCTGCAAAAGCTGCTGCCCGGCGACCCGCTGATCGCCATGGCAGGCGAGGAGCGCGACCCGGCGGTCATCGCTCAGCTGCGTGCGGAGCTGAACCTCGATGCCCCGATCCCGGTGCAGTATTTCCACTGGCTGACGCGGGCGCTGCAGGGCGATCTGGGCGTCTCCTTACGCACGCACGAGCCGGTGACGCAGCTGATTGCCAGCAAGCTACCGGTGACGCTTGAGCTGTCGCTGCTGGCGATGATTATCGCGCTGGTGTTTGGCATCAGCATGGGGATACTCGCGGCGGTGAACAAAAACAGCTGGGTCGATCACGGGGCGAACTTCGTGGCGATCTCGGGGATCTCGATCCCGCACTTCTGGCTGGGGATCCTGTTGATTCTGGTCTTTTCGGTAAACCTGCAGTGGCTCCCTGCGTCCGGCTACGTGCCGTTCAGTGAAGATCCGCTCCAGAACCTGCGCACGCTGCTGCTGCCCGCGTCCGTGCTCGGAACGGGCCTGGCGGCAACGCTGATGCGCCACACCCGCGCCTCGATGATTGCGGTACTGAAGGCGGACTACATCCGCACCGCGCGGGCGAAAGGGCTGCTGCCGAAGGCGGTGATCTTAAAGCACGCCTTTCGCAACGCGCTGGTGCCGGTGATTACCCTCACCACGCTGCTGTTTGGCGAACTGCTGGGCGGCGCGGTGCTGACCGAGCAGGTGTTCACCATTCCGGGCTTCGGCAAGATGATCGTCGATTCGGTATTTAACCGTGATTACGCGGTGGTGCAGGGCGTGGTGCTGATCGTCGCCATCGGCTTCCTGATGCTCAACCTGCTGGCCGACGTGCTTTACGTCCTTATCAACCCGAAAATGCGAGGCTAACGATGGCGGAACTGACGACACAAACCGTTGTGCCCGCACTGCCGCGGGCGCAAAACCGGGTATTGAAAAAATTCCTCGCCAATAAAAGCGCGGTCATTGGCGCGGCAGTGGTGGGATTCTTTGTGCTGGTGGCGCTGCTGGCGCCGTGGATCGCCCCGTTCGACCCGGTCAAAGCCAACTTCCTGGCGGTGCGCAAAGCGCCGTCGGCGATGTACTGGTTCGGCACCGACGAGCTGGGGCGAGACATCCTATCCCGCATTATCTGGGGGGCGCGCACCTCGCTGATGGCGGGCTGTATGTCTGTGGTGATTGCCGTGGTTATCGGCGTACCGCTGGGGCTGGTGGCGGGTTACTTCCAGAAAATCTGGGACGGCGTCATCTCGCGCGTGATCGAGGCGCTGCTGGCCTGCCCGTTCCTGATCATGGCGATCGCGCTGGGGGCGTTTTTGGGCCCGAGCCTGACCAACGCGATGATCGCCATCGGCCTTTCCGCGATGCCGATCTTCGCCCGCCTGACGCGCGGTCAGGTGATCGCCATTCGCAACGAAGAGTACATCGACGGCGCGCGGGCAATTGGCCTGCCGGATCGCTGGATCATCATCAAATACGTTCTGCCCAACGTGATGTCGCCGATTCTGGTGCAGGCCACGCTGGCGATTGCCTCGGCGATAATCGCTGAAGCCAGCCTGTCGTTTTTGGGGCTGGGACAGCAGCCGCCCAATCCATCCTGGGGCTCCATGCTCAACACCGCCAAAGGTTTTCTTGAGCAGGCCCCGTGGATGTCCATTTTCCCCGGCGTGGCGATTTTCCTTGCCGTGCAGGGCTTTAATTTACTCGGCGACGGGCTGCGCGATGCGCTCGATCCGCGCCACGACTAAGGAGTCATGATGACCAAAGCGCTAGATTTTACGTCCGGTTACGCTTCACGCCGCCCGCCAATGCTGGGCCATAACGCTGTTGCCACTTCGCAGCCGCTGGCGGCGCAGGCGGGAATGAAGATGCTGCAGCTGGGCGGGAATGCCGTGGATGCGGCCATAGCCGCCGCCATGGCGCTGACGGTGGTCGAGCCGACCGGCAACGGCATCGGCAGCGACGCCTTTGCTATCGTCTGGGACGGTGAAAAGCTGCACGGCCTGAACGCCTCAGGTCGTTCGCCTGCGAGCTGGCACGCGGATCTGTTTGCCGGAAAAACCGCGGTGCCCGAAATCGGCTGGGACGCGGTGACCGTGCCGGGGGCGGTATCCGGCTGGGTCGCCCTGGCGGAACGCTTCGGCTCGCTGCCGCTGACCACCCTGGCGCAGCCCGCCATTGACTACGCGCGCAACGGCTTCCCGGTCTCCCCGCTGATTGGGCATCTCTGGCAGCGCGGCTATAACAAGCTGAAAGATCAGCCGGGCTTCAGCGCCTGTTTCGCCCCGGAAGGCCGCGCCCCGCGCGTGGGGGAGATCTTCCGTAACCCGGCGCAGGCGAACTCGCTTGAGCTGATTGCCCGCACCAACGGCGAAGCCTTTTACCGCGGTGAGCTGGCGCAGAAAATTGCCGCCTTCGCCAGAGAGCATGGCGCGCACCTGACGGCCGAGGATCTGGCCAACCACCGCGTGGACTGGGTAGAACTGCTGTCACGCGACTTTGCGGGCGGCTCGGTGCAGGAGCTGCCGCCAAACGGGCAGGGGATCGCCACGCTGATTGCGCTCGGCATTCTTGAGCAGTGCGGCATTGAGAAGCATCATCCGGATTCCGTGCAGTCTCTGCATCTCTCTATCGAGGCAATGAAGCTGGCGCTGGCGGATCTCGACCGCTACGTGGCAGACGAAGCACACATGGCGTTTGCGGCGAAAGAGCTGCTGAGCGACCATTACCTGAAGTCGCGCGCGGCGCTGATCAACCACGACAGCGCATCTGATTTTGTCTACGGTTCCCCGACGCAGAGCGGCACGGTCTACATCAGCACCGCGGACGCCAGCGGGATGATGGTCTCGTTTATTCAGTCCAACTATATGGGCTTCGGTTCAGGCATTGTGGTGCCGGATACCGGGATCAGCCTGCAAAACCGGGGCTGCGGCTTTGTGCTGGATCCGAAGCACCCGAACGCGCTGGCGGGCAGCAAGCGCCCGTTCCACACCATCATTCCGGGCTTTGTGATGGACGGCAACGGCCAGCCGCTGATGTCCTTCGGCGTGATGGGCGGCCCGATGCAGGCGCAGGGGCACATGCAGATGGCGCTACGCATCATGCTGCACGGGCAAAACCCGCAGGCGGCAATCGATGCGCCGCGCTGGCGCGTGGTGCAGGGCAGGGAGGTGATCGTTGAATCAACGTTCGATCGCAACACGATTGCCGCGCTGCGCGAGCGCGGACATCAGATTGTGGTGGAAGATCCGCTTCAGGATTACAACTTCGGTGGTGCGCAGGTGATTTACCGCTTGCCGGAAGGACACTACGTGGCGGCGACGGAAAGCCGCAAAGACGGGCAGGCGTTGGTGAGTTAAAAGAAGCGAGCAACATTGGTAGGCCGGGTAAGGCGTAGCCGCCACCCGGCTTTTTTTCACTCAATGCTAAAAGGATCCGCATCCTGCCACGCCGGAAACTTCTCCCGGTACTCCTTCAGCGCCGTCAAGGACAGCTCCGCATCAATACGCGTCGCCTGATGCGGCTCGGCGGTGGCGATGATCTCGCCCTGCGGATTCACCACCCGGCTGTCGCCGCGATAGTGATGCCCGTTGCCGTCCGTCCCCACGCGGTTGCAGCCCACCACGTACGCCTGGTTCTCAATCGCGCGCGCCACGAGCAGCGACTGCCAGTGCAGGGAGCGCGGTGCAGGCCAGTTGGCCACATATAGCGCCAGGTCGTAATCGTTGCGGTTACGCGACCACACCGGGAAGCGCAGGTCGTAGCAGACCAGCGGCAGAATACGCCAGCCGCGCCACTCGAACACCACGCGTTCGTTACCGGCTTCATAGTGATGGTGCTCATCCGCCATACGGAACAGGTGGCGCTTGTCGTAGAAGTGCACCTTTCCTTCCGGCTCGACCAGCAGGAAGCGGTTCACCGGGCCGCGCTCCGTTTGCAGCGCGGCGCTACCGGCAATCAGCGCGTTGGTCTGCTGCGCTTTGGCATGCATCCAGGCGACCACCTCCTCCTGCGGCATTGACTGTTTTGCCGCTTCCATGGCGAAGCCGGTGGTGAACATTTCCGGCAGGACAATCACATCACGCCCGGTAATGTCTTCGAGTTGACGATCGAAGTGGCGCAGGTTGGCGGGGCCATCCATCCACACTAAAGGTTGCTGCAAAATAGAAATCTTCAGACCAGGCACGATACAGGCTCCTCAAACGACCACTTTTTGACACTGTAGCACGACATAACGAGAAAATGTGGCAATAAAAAACCCCGCGCGAGGCGGGGTTTAGGTAAGCGAAACGCGTTATGCCGCTTCAGGTTTACGGTGCTTCTCCGGCAGCTTTACCGGCTGCGTCGCCAGCTCGTCCGGCTCGAAATCATCCACGTTAATGCTGCGCAGACGGCTCTCTTCGGCTTTCACCAGCAGAGCGGCCTCATCTTTATTGATAATGCCACCGGCCAGCGCCTGTTTTGCCAGTTCGTCCAGACGGGTAAACGGCAGGTTTTTGCCCAGCTGTTTACAGATCTTCTGGTGAATCGGATCGGCGGCCATCACGTCAAGCAGCGCCTCTTCCAGCAGACCCACCGGGTTATGCGGCGTCGGTGCCAGGTACTGACCGCGACCGATACGGGAACGGGTTGCGCTCGGAACCTGCAGGATCTTCGCCACTTTGTGGTCCAGCTTGTCGGACGGTGCCAGATGGTGACGACCTGTCGGGAAGATCACCACGCGCAGGGCGCCTGCCACGAAGCGGTTCGGGAAGTTCGCCAGCAGATCGTCAATCGCCTGTTCAGCCTGATACAACGCATCCTGCACGCCCCAGTGCACCAGGGGCAGATCCGCTTCCTGACGGCCTTCGTCGTCGTAACGTTTCAGGACCGCAGAGGCCAGGAAGATCTGGCTCAGCACATCGCCCAGACGGGCAGAGATACGTTCGCGACGCTTCAGGCTGCCGCCCAGTACCGCCATGGAAACGTCGGACAGCAGGGCCAGGTTGGCGCTCAGACGGTTCAGATGCTGATAATAACGTTTGGTTGCATCGCCGGTTGGCGTCGAACTGGTAAGACCGCGCGTCAGGCCCAGCCAGAAGCTGCGCACCTTGTTGCTGCCCACGTGACCGATATGTTTGAACAGCAGCTTATCGAAGGCATCCACGTCGTTGTTCTGCGCCGCGGCCATCTCTTCCAGCACGTATGGATGGCAGCGAATTGCGCCCTGACCGAAGATCATCATGCTGCGGGTCAGGATGTTTGCCCCTTCCACGGTGATGGCAATCGGTGCGCCCTGATAGCCGCGCGCCAGGAAGTTACCTTCGCCGAGCATAATGCCTTTACCGCCCGCGATATCCATCGCGTCAATAATTGACTGCTGCGCGCGGTGGGTACAGTGGTACTTCACTATGGCGGACAGTACGGCCGGTTTTTCGCCCAGCATAATGCCGTAGGTAATCAGCGTGGCGGCGGCGTCCATCACGTAGGCGTTGCCCGCGATACGCGCCAGCGGCTCTTCGATACCTTCCATCTTGCCGATGGAGATTTTGAACTGACGGCGGATGTGCGCGTAGGCACCAATCCCCATCGCCACTGACTTCAGACCGCCGGTTGAGTTCGACGGCAGGGTAATGCCGCGGCCCACCGACAGACATTCCACCAGCATACGCCAGCCCTGACCGGCCATTTTTGGACCACCGATGATGTAATCAATCGGCACAAAGATATCCTGGCCGCGGGTTGGACCGTTCTGGAACGGCACGTTCAGCGGGAAGTGACGACGACCAATCTCAACGCCCGGGGTGGAGGTTGGGATCAGCGCACAGGTAATGCCCAGATCTTCTTCGCCGCCCAGCAGTCTTTCCGGGTCAGAGAGCTTAAAGGCCAGACCCAGCACGGTGGCGATAGGGGCCAGCGTGATATAACGCTTGTTCCAGGTCAGGCGCATGCCCAGCACCTGCTCGCCCTGCCACTCGCCCATGCAGACCACGCCGGTATCCGGAATCGCGCCCGCATCGGAGCCTGCTTCCGGGCTGGTCAGCGCGAAGCAAGGGATTTCCTGACCGCGAGCCAGACGCGGCAGATAGTGATCTTTTTGCTCTTCCGTACCGTAATGCTGCAGCAGTTCGCCCGGGCCTAAGGAGTTCGGTACGCCGACGGTAATCGCCAGGATGCCGGAAACGCCTGCCAGCTTTTGCAGCACGCGAGCCTGAGCGTAGGCGGAGAATTCCAGACCGCCGTACTCTTTTTTAATGATCATCGCGAAGAAGCGATGCTCTTTCAGGTACGCCCACAGCTCTGGCGGCAGATCGGCCATTTCATGGGTGATAGCAAAGTCGTTCGCCATACGGCAGGCTTCTTCTACCGGGCCGTCAATAAACGCCTGCTCTTCCGCAGTCAGACGCGGCTGCGGGTAGTTATGCAGCTTTTTCCAGTCCGGATTACCCTGGAACAGGTCGCCTTCCCACCAGGTGGTGCCCGCATCAATCGCTTCTTTTTCAGTACGCGACATGGGCGGCATCACCTTGCGGAAGCCTTTGAACACCGGTGCAGAAATCATTGATTTACGCATCGGGGCAAAGTTAAACGGCAGAAGGATGATGGCAAGAGGGACTAAAAGCCAGATAGTCCAGAGACCTGCGACGCTAAGCGCAGCCGTCCAGGCCAGAAGAATCAGGCTGCTCAGGAATAAACTTACGCGGTGATAGAACAACACACCGAGCAGAACAACGGTTGCGAGAATGCTCAAAATCATCATAAAGAAAAGCTCCCTTGCTTGTAGGAGGTCTGACCACTTGTGATGATATGGTTGTAGTTGATGTTATTTCCTTTAGCAATGTGTTTACAAAATAATTACAACCTGGTTCACATTGTTCGCGTTTTACCCGGCACGAAAAAGCAAAACGCCGGACGTTTCGCATGGCTTTAGCTTCTCGCTTTTCCCGCTATCCGGTACACTCCACTGTGTTATTTCATCAATACTGAAGGATTATCCTCATGTACCAGGATCTTATTCGTAACGAACTGAACGAAGCGGCGGAAACGCTGGCGAACTTTCTGAAAGATGATGCCAATATTCACGCTATTCAGCGCGCGGCGGTCCTGCTGGCCGACAGCTTCAAAGCGGGTGGCAAAGTGCTCTCCTGCGGTAACGGCGGCTCTCACTGTGACGCGATGCACTTCGCAGAAGAGCTGACCGGACGCTATCGCGAAAACCGTCCTGGCTACCCGGCGATTGCGATTTCCGACGTGAGCCACATCTCCTGCGTAGGCAACGACTTCGGTTACGACCACATCTTCTCTCGCTACGTTGAAGCGGTAGGCCGTGAAGGCGACGTGCTGCTGGGGATCTCTACCTCCGGCAACTCCGGTAACGTGATCAAAGCGATCGCCGCCGCGCGTGAAAAAGGGATGAAAGTCATCACCCTGACGGGCAAAGATGGCGGTAAGATGGACGGTACGGCGGATGTTGAAATTCGCGTTCCGCACTTCGGTTATGCTGACCGCATTCAGGAAATTCACATCAAAGTGATCCACATCCTGATCCAGCTGATCGAAAAAGAGATGGCTAAGTAAGACTTCGCTGGGGGCATTCTTGCCCCCGCTGTTGTGGAGGTGTTGTATGTGCGAACTGCTCGGGATGAGCGCCAATGTGCCAACCGATATCTGCTTTAGCTTCACCGGGCTGGTTCAGCGCGGTGGGGGAACCGGGCCGCATAAAGACGGCTGGGGCATCACCTTCTACGAAGGCAAAGGGTGTCGCACGTTCAAAGATCCACAGCCCAGCTTTAACTCACCGATTGCCAAACTGGTGCAGGACTATCCTATCAAGTCCCGCTCGGTGATCGCCCATATTCGCCAGGCTAACCGTGGCGAAGTGGCGCTGGAAAATACCCATCCGTTTACCCGGGAACTGTGGGGCCGAAACTGGACCTACGCGCATAACGGGCAACTCACGGGCTATAAGTCGCTGGAGACGGGCAATTTCCGCCCGGTAGGCGAAACCGACAGTGAAAAAGCCTTTTGCTGGCTGCTGCACAAGCTGACGGAGCGCTATCCCCGCACGCCAGGCAACATGGCTGCCGTGTTTAAATACATCGCAACGCTGGCCACCGAACTACGCGAAAAAGGCGTGTTCAACATGCTGCTCTCAGACGGCCGCTATGTGATGGCGTTCTGCTCGACGAATTTGTTCTGGATCACCCGACGTGCGCCGTTTGGCGTGGCAACGCTTCTCGATCAGGATGTGGAGATAGACTTTCAGAAGGAGACCACACCGAACGATGTGGTCACTGTTATTGCAACGCAGCCGCTGACGGGCAACGAAACCTGGCAAAAGATTATGCCAGGCGAGTGGGTGCTATTTTGTCTCGGGGACCGTGTAATTTGACGCCAGCTGTGGATGGACAACTTCGTGGTTCAGCGGCTTGCTGACCACGTAACGGCCATCCACAACCGAGACAACAGGCGGCTTGTGAGTCTGCTCGAAGTAGTCATAGCCGGGTTTCAGCTGTTTCCAGAAATCCGCGTAGTACGAATACTTGTGACGCGCCATGTTGGCATCCGTCATGCGGAACGGATAGATGCTGACCTGAACGTTTGGCTGACCAAAGACCAACGCGCCGGTGACAAACTGGAAAATCTCATCAATGCCGGAATCGGTCATCGCGTAGCAGCCGATAGACACGCAGGCACCGTGGATCATCAGGTATTTACCTTCATAACCGTGTGCACGGTCATAGGCATTCGGGAAACCGATATTGATGGCTTTATAGAAACGGCTGTCTGGTTTGAGCTGGCTACGCTGAACGTTGTAAAACCCTTCCGGACTTTTGAAATCGCCCTGACGCTGTTTTGGCCCTAATCCACCGGAGTAGTTACAGATTTTGTAGCTATCAAGCAGCTGATACGTCTCACCCATTTTTACAAACAGATCGAGAGTGCGTTCTTCCTTGAAGATCTGAATATAAACCGGCGATCCCATTAACTGCTGTTTATATTCTTTGCTGATCGGCGTCGTTGAGCTATTACTGCTGAGCAGTCCGGCAAACGACATGCACGGAATCAGAAGCATCGCAATGAACAATGCGATTTTACGCATACTACTAGTTCCTTGATAAAACCATGACCAACTTGCCAGGACGGCAAAAGAGACCCGAAATCAGATTATTCTGTTAGGAGCGCTCACATTAGCACCGCTATAGATTTTCGCAAGAGCCGGGCGGTGAGTTTACAAATTAGTTTTACTTTATAAACCATCAAAATCGCGATGGCTCCAGGAACTTTGCGCATTAGCTCGCAATTTGGCGCGCGCGACGGCGGATTCGCTGCCCGCGAGAAGGGGAAAATGTTACACTTCGCGGCCACTGGATTGTTGTTCATGGAAACCTGCTAACCACATGTTTAAAATCAAAAAAGGACTTGATCTGCCGATTGCAGGCGTGCCCGCGCAGCACGTTTCGACAGGCGCAAGTGTCCGTCATGTCGCCATTGTGGGCGACGACTACCTGGGAATGCGTCCTTCGATGTTGGTACAGGAAGGCGATCGCGTGATCAAAGGCCAGGCGCTCTTTGAGGACAAAAAAAATCCCGGCGTGATGTTTACAGCCCCCGCGAGCGGCACCGTTGTGGCGATCAACCGTGGCGAACGGCGCGTTCTGCAGTCGGTTGTGATCCGCATTGAAGGCGATGAACAGCGTGAATTCGCCCGTTACGATGCCGCAGATCTCGCGTCGCTGAGCCGTGAGGCTGTTCAGGCTCAGCTTCTGGCGTCCGGCTTATGGACCGCGCTTCGCACGCGTCCCTTCAGTAAATCCCCGGTTCCCGGCACGGAACCGGCCGCGATTTTCGTCACAGCAATGGATACCAACCCGCTCAGCGTGGATCCGCAGCCGGTTATCCTGGCACAGCGCAAAGCCTTTGATGCCGGGCTTACCGTTTTAACCCGTCTGACGTCGGGAAAAGTCCACGTTTGCCAGGCCGGTGGCGGCAAGCTTGGCGGTCATCCTCAGGGGCAGGTCACGTTTAATGAGTTTGCTGGCCCGCATCCGGCGGGTCTGGTCGGGACGCACATCCATTTCCTTGAGCCGGTGAGCCTGACGAAACAGGTCTGGCATCTTAATTATCAGGACGTCATCGCCATCGGTACGCTCTTCACCTCCGGAGAACTGCGCGCGGAACGCATCATCGCCATCGGTGGGCCGCAGGCTGCAAACCCGCGTCTGGTGAAGACGCTGATTGGCGCGGATATCAATGAACTGCTGAACGAAGAAACCAAAGCAGGCGAAAACCGGCTGATTTCCGGTTCGGTCCTCAGTGGCCGCCATGCCGTGCAGGCGCACGCCTATCTGGGACGTTTCCATTTGCAGGTCAGCATTGTGCAGGAAGGCCGCGAGAAAGAGCTTTTCGGCTGGGTGCTGCCCGGTGCGGAAAAATACTCCGTCACCCGTACCACGCTGGGGCACTTCCTGCGTAATAAGCTGTTTAGCTTCTCGACCAGTACGCACGGCGGCGAGCGCGCTATGGTCCCGATTGGCAACTACGAGCGCGTCATGCCGCTGGATATTCTGCCGACCATGCTGTTGCGCGATCTGCTCGCCGGCGATACCGACAGCGCGCAGGCGCTGGGCTGTCTGGAACTGGACGAAGAAGATCTGGCGCTCTGTACCTATGTCTGTCCGGGAAAATACGAATATGGACCGGTATTGCGCGAGGTGTTAACCCGCATTGAGCAGGAAGGATAACCGATGGGCTTAAAACACCTCTTTGAAAAAATTGAGCCGCACTTTACCGAAGGGAAGCTCAAAAAGTACTACCCGCTGTATGAAGCCACGGCGACCATTTTCTACACGCCGGGGCTGGTGACGAAAGGAGCGGCGCACATCCGTGACGCCATCGACCTTAAGCGGATGATGATCCTGGTGTGGTTTGCGGTCTTCCCGGCGATGTTCTGGGGGATGTACAACGTCGGTCTGCAGACCATTCCGGCGCTGCACCACATGTACGATGCGCAGCAGATGGCGCAGGTGCTTCAGTCTGACTGGCACTACCGTCTGGCCCAGTCGTTAGGGGTGAGCTTTGCGCCAGACGCGGGCTGGGTGAGCATGATGACGCTGGGGGCGGTGTTCTTCCTGCCGATTTACATCACGGTCTTTATCGTGGGCGGCTTCTGGGAAGTGCTGTTTGCCATCATCCGTAAACATGAGATCAACGAAGGCTTCTTCGTGACCTCTATTCTGTTTGCCCTGATTGTTCCCCCGACGCTACCGCTCTGGCAGGCAGCGCTGGGCATCAGCTTTGGCGTGGTCATTGCTAAAGAGATCTTCGGCGGCACCGGGCGGAACTTCCTTAACCCGGCGCTGGCGGGGCGTGCGTTCCTCTTCTTTGCCTATCCGGCGCAAATCTCCGGCGACCTGGTCTGGACGGCGGCTGACGGTTTTTCCGGCGCGACGCCGCTTTCACAGTGGGCGGCACACGGCGGCGAAACGCTGGTGAACAACGCGACGGGTCAGCCTGTAACCTGGTTTGATGCCTTTATTGGCAATATTCCGGGTTCCATTGGTGAAGTTTCAACGCTGATGATTTTGATTGGTGGAGCGATCATCCTGTTTGGGCGCGTGGCCTCCTGGCGAATTGTGGCGGGCGTGATGATCGGCATGGTGCTGACCGCAACGATGTTCAACGTTATCGGTTCGACCACCAACCCAATGTTCTCCATGCCCTGGTACTGGCATCTGGTACTGGGTGGCTTCGCGTTTGGCATGATGTTCATGGCAACCGACCCCGTATCAGCCTCGTTTACGGACAAAGGTAAATGGAGCTATGGCGTGCTCATTGGCGCGATGTGTGTCCTGATCCGCGTGGTCAACCCGGCGTACCCGGAAGGAATGATGCTGGCCATTCTTTTTGCCAACCTGTTTGCGCCACTCTTCGATTACCTGGTGGTGCGGGCCAACATTAAGCGGAGGAAGGCGCGTGGCTGAAGTTAAAAATAACGACAGTATCAGCAAAACGCTGCTGGTGGTGCTGGTGCTCTGTCTGGTCTGTTCGATTGTCGTGGCCGGCTCTGCCGTGGGGTTAAAACCCCTGCAGCAGGCGCAACGTGCGCTGGATAAACAGCGCAACATACTGGCCGTGGCCGGGTTGATGCAGGAAGGGATGAGTGCAGACGACGTCTCGGCGGTATTTGCGGAGCGTATTTCACCGCGTCTGGTGGATTTGAAAACCGGCCAGCTGCTGGATAAAGATCCGGCGAAGTATAACCAGGCGCTGGCGCTGAAAGATCCGCAGATGAGCCTGACGCTCGAGGCATCGCAAGATCCCGCCGGGATTAAGCGCCGCAGCAATCTCGCCGAAATTTATCTGGTGCGTGACCCCCAAAAACGCATTCAGGAAGTGGTGCTTCCTGTCTACGGCAACGGCCTGTGGTCAATGATGTATGCCTTTGTGGCGCTTGATACGGATGGCCGTACCGTAAAAGGCATTACGTATTACGACCAGGGCGAAACGCCGGGGCTGGGTGGCGAAGTAGAAAACCCGAACTGGCGGGCACAGTTTATCGGTAAGAAAGTGCTCGACGATAACGGTCTGCCTGCGCTGAAGGTGATGAAAGGGGCGGCACGTCCCGGTGACGACTACGCCGTCGACGGGCTGTCCGGCGCCACGCTCACCTCCAAAGGCGTGCAGCACAGTTTTGATTTCTGGATGGGCGAGCTGGGTTTTGGTCCTTTCCTGAAAAACGTACGTGAAGGAGCGCTGAACAATGGCTGATACCGGTGAACTGAAAGAAGTCAAAAAGGTGCTCATTGGCCCACTGCTGGCCAATAACCCGATTACGCTGCAGGTGCTGGGCGTCTGTTCAGCCCTGGCGGTGACGACCAAGCTGGAAACGGCGGTGGTGATGACGCTGGCGGTCACGCTGGTCACGGCATTTTCGAGCATGTTTATCTCGATGATCCGCCACCACATTCCCAACAGCGTGAGGATCATCGTGCAGATGGCGATCATCGCCTCGCTGGTGATCGTGGTCGATCAGCTGCTGCGCGCCTTCGCCTATGAAACCTCCAAACAGCTCTCGGTATTTGTCGGGCTGATCATCACCAACTGTATTGTGATGGGGCGTGCGGAAGCCTACGCCATGAAAATGCCGCCGCTGGCGAGTTTTATGGACGGTATCGGTAACGGCCTCGGCTACGGTGTGATCCTGCTGACCGTTGGCTTCCTGCGTGAGCTCATTGGCAGCGGTAAGCTGTTTGGCATCACGGTGCTGGACACGGTGCAAAACGGTGGATGGTATCTGCCAAACGGCCTGTTCCTGCTGGCTCCCAGCGCATTTTTCATTATCGGTTTGTTGATATGGCTGATTCGTACCTTGAGACCAGAACAGCAGGAAAAGGAGTAACCGACGATGGCTCATTACCTGAGTTTGTTTGTGCGCGCGGTGTTTGTTGAAAACATGGCGCTCGCGTTTTTCCTCGGCATGTGTACGTTCCTTGCGGTGTCCAAAAAAGTGTCGACGGCATTTGGGCTGGGTATCGCGGTCACCGTGGTGCTTGGCTTATCTGTACCGATTAACAATCTGGTCTACAACTTTGTGCTGCGGGACGGCGCGCTGGTGGAAGGGGTTGACCTCAGCTTCCTGAACTTCATCACCTTTATTGGCGTGATTGCCGCGCTGGTGCAAATCCTGGAGATGATCCTCGATAAGTACTTCCCGTCGCTGTACAACGCGCTGGGGATCTTCCTGCCGCTGATCGCGGTGAATTGCGCCATCTTCGGCGGCGTCTCGTTTATGGTTCAGCGTGATTACAACTTCAGTGAATCCGTGGTGTACGGTTTCGGCTCCGGCATCGGGTGGATGCTGGCGATTGTCACCATGGCAGGGATCCGCGAAAAAATGAAATATGCCAACGTGCCTGCAGGCCTGCGTGGCTTAGGGATCACCTTTATCACCACCGGGCTGATGGCGCTGGGCTTCATGTCCTTCTCCGGTGTGCAGCTATAAGGGCTAACAGATGGAAATTATTCTTGGCGTGGTGATGTTCACGCTGATTGTACTGGTGCTGTCAGGGCTCATTCTGGCGGCGCGCGCGAAGCTGGTGAATTCCGGCGACGTGGTGATTGATATTAACGACGATCCGCAGAATCAGATCCGCACGCCGGCGGGAGATAAGCTGCTCAACACGCTCTCCGGTAACGGTATTTTTGTCTCCTCGGCCTGCGGCGGCGGCGGCTCCTGCGGACAGTGCCGCGTGACGGTAAAAGAGGGTGGCGGCGATATTCTGCCCACCGAGCTGTCGCATATCACAAAGCGTGAGGCAAAAGAGGGCTGCCGTCTGGCCTGTCAGGTCGCAGTGCGTCAGAACATGAAGATTGAACTGCCGGAAGAGATTTTCGGCGTCAAAAAATGGGAATGTGAAGTTATCTCTAATGATAACAAAGCTACCTTTATCAAAGAGCTGAAGCTGCGGGTGCCGGAAGGGGAAGATGTCCCGTTCCGCGCCGGAGGATACATTCAGATTGAGTGTCCTGAGCATACCGTGGCGTATGCGGACTTTGACGTTCCGCAGGCGTACCGCGCCGACTGGGACAAATTCAATCTCTTCCGCTTTGTATCTGAGGTGAAAGAGCCGGCGCTGCGCGCCTACTCGATGGCCAACTACCCGGAAGAGAAGGGTATTATTATGCTCAACGTGCGTATCGCCACGCCGCCACCGAATGTGCCGGATGCGCCGCCGGGCGTGATGTCATCATACATCTGGTCCCTGAAGCCGGGCGATAAGGTGACCATCTCCGGCCCGTTCGGGGAGTTCTTCGCGAAAGATACCGACGCGGAAATGGTCTTTATCGGCGGCGGTGCCGGCATGGCCCCGATGCGCTCGCACATCTTTGACCAGCTCAAGCGGCTCGGCAGCAAGCGTAAAATCAGCTTCTGGTACGGGGCGCGTTCGCTGCGTGAGATGTTCTACGATGATGAGTTTGAACAGCTGGCGCGTGAAAACCCGAACTTTACCTTCCACGTGGCGCTCTCCGATCCGCAGCCGGAAGATAACTGGACGGGCTATACGGGGTTCATCCACAACGTGCTGTATGAAAACTACCTTAAACAGCACCCGGCTCCCGAGGACTGCGAGTTCTATATGTGTGGTCCGCCGATGATGAACGCCGCCGTGATTAAGATGCTGAAAGATCTCGGCGTCGAAGATGAGAACATCATGCTCGATGACTTTGGAGGCTGATGATGCTGACGTTTCTGGCAACCTTTGTGGTTTTTGTACTTGTCATCTTTGGCATGTCTTTAGGCTGGATCGTTAAGCGGAAAAGCATTCAGGGCAGCTGCGGCGGTATTTCCTCCATTGGCATGGAGAAGGTCTGCGACTGCCCGGAACCGTGCGACGCCCGCAAAAAACGCATGGCGCGCGAGCAGCAGCGCATTATTTAAGTTTTTGTAGGCCGGGTAAGGCAACGCCGCCACCCGGCATTCTTACATCTGCTTCTCAATCCTCATTTGTTTACTGTATACTTATCCAGTGATGAGTGAGGGCTTACTATGCGCAAAATAATCCATGTTGATATGGACTGCTTTTTTGCCGCAGTGGAGATGCGAGACAACCCGGCGCTGCGGGATATTCCCATCGCCATTGGCGGCAGCCGCGTTCAGCGTGGCGTTATCAGCACCGCCAACTACCCTGCGCGCAAATTTGGCGTGCGTAGCGCCATGCCGACGGCGATGGCCTTAAAGCTTTGCCCTCATCTCACGCTTCTGCCCGGGCGGTTCGACGCCTATAAAGAGGCTTCCCTTCATATTCGGGAAATCTTCTCCCGCTATACCTCTTTGATAGAACCGCTGTCGCTGGACGAAGCCTATCTCGATGTAACCGACAGCGTGCATTGCCACGGCTCCGCCACGCTGATGGCGCAGGAGATCCGCCAGACGATATTCAACGAGCTGAATCTGACGGCATCTGCGGGGGTTGCGCCCGTTAAATTCCTTGCCAAAATCGCTTCGGATTTAAATAAGCCCAACGGCCAGTACGTCATTACGCCGGAAGAGGTGCCTGCATTTTTAAAAACGCTGCCGCTTGGCAAAATCCCCGGCGTCGGGAAAGTCTCCGCCGCAAAGCTGGAAAGCATGGGGTTACGCACCTGCGAAGACGTGCAGCGAAGCGACCTCGCCATGCTGCTCAAGCGCTTCGGGAAGTTTGGCCGCGTGCTGTGGGAGCGCAGCCAGGGGATTGACGATCGCGATGTGAACAGCGAACGGCTGCGGAAATCCGTCGGCGTCGAGCGAACCCTCATTGAAGATATTCATGACTGGTCCGAATGCGAAACCATTATCACGGAACAGCTTTATCCTGAGCTGGAACGACGCTTAAGCAAGGTAAAACCGGACCTGCTGATTGCCCGTCAGGGCATCAAGCTCAAATTCAACGATTTTCAGCAGACCACGCAGGAACATGTCTGGCCGCGTCTGAATAAAGACGATCTTATCGCGACGGCAAAAAAGGCATGGGAAGAGCGACGAGGAGGGCGAGGGGTGAGGCTGGTGGGATTGCACGTCACGCTGCTGGATCCGCAGTTAGAGCGACAGCTGGTATTAGGATTGTAAAAAAGCCCGGTGCGCTACGCTTACCGGGCCTGGGTTTTTCACCCTCTCGCTGTGGGAGAGGGCTGGGATGAGGGTATTACTTAACTGGGATCGCCTTAAGCAGTTCAGTCAGCAGCGTCCAGTAATGACCGACGCTTTCGATATGAACCTGCTCATCCGGCGAGTGCGGGCCGGTAATGGTTGGCCCGATGGACACCATATCCATATCCGGATACGGTTTCTTGAACAGACCGCATTCCAGACCCGCGTGGATCACCTGAATGTTCGGCGTGCTGTTGAACAGACGCTGGTAGGTTTCACGCACCAGTGCCATCACCGGAGAGCTCGCATCCGGCTGCCAGCCCGGGTAGCTGCCTTTGGCGGAGGTTTTTGCGCCCGCCAGCGTGCCCAGAGATTCCAGCATGCTCACCACATACTCTTTACCGCTGTCGATAAGGGAACGGATCAGGCAGATGATCTCCGCGCTGTCGTCGCTCATGGTTACCACGCCCACGTTCAGTGAGGTCTCCACCACGCCTTTCGCCACGTCAGAGTTGCGGATCACGCCGTTTGGCGTCGCGTTCAGCAGCTGAACGAAGGTGTCACGAGACTTCGCGGTCAGCGCGGCTTTATCCGTGGAGACGGATTCCAGCACCACGGTCAGGTTTTTCTCTTTCGCCGACAGTTCGTTTTTCAGGATATCCAGGTACACGGTGGAGAGTTTTTTCAGCTCGTCGGCTTTTGCCGCTGGCACTGCCACGGTGGCGAAGGCTTCGCGCGGGATCGCGTTGCGCAGGGTACCGCCGTTGAAGTCTACCAGACGCAGATCCAGCTCGGCCGCATGGCCTGCCAGGAAGCGTGCCAGCAGCTTGTTGGCGTTACCCAGACCCAGATGAATATCACCGCCGGAGTGGCCGCCTTTCAGCCCTTTCAGCGTCAGCTTGAAGGTCTGGAAACCGGCAGGAATCGCTTCGCGTGACAGCGGCAGGGTAGAGATGAAATCAATCCCGCCCGCGCAGCCCATGTAGATCTCGCCTTCTTCTTCGGAGTCGGTGTTGATCAGGATATCCGCCTGCAGCCAGTTCGCCTGCAGACCGAACGCCCCGTCCATGCCCGCTTCTTCGGTCATGGTCAGCAGCACTTCCAGTGGACCGTGCTCAACGCTGTCGTCGGCCAGCACGGCCAGCGCAGAGGCCATACCGATGCCGTTATCCGCACCCAGGGTGGTGCCGCGCGCTTTCACCCAGTCGCCGTCGATGTACGGCTGGATCGGGTCTTTGGTGAAGTCGTGAACGGTGTCGTTGTTCTTCTGTGGCACCATGTCCAGGTGCGCCTGCAGCACAACCGGTTTACGGTTTTCCATGCCTGCGGTGGCGGGTTTGCGGATCAGAATGTTGCCAACCTGGTCACGTTCCGCATGCAGACCTTTTTCCTTCGCCCACCCCATAATATGTTCGGCAAGCTGTTCTTCATGGTAGGAAGGGTGTGGAATGGAGCAGATTTTGGCAAAAATATCCCACAGCGGCTGCGGAGATAGTTGAGACAGTTCAGACACGATAAGTCTCCTTGTCGAGGCGCTGCAAACAGGGTTGCAGGTCACAGGGTTAGCAGGTTAATAGTTACCACAAGTCAGGCTTGCGAGATGAAACTGAGAATACCACTTTCTCTGCTGGCTGGTAGCATAAAGCATGTAAAAACTCAGGCAGAGGGCGCTAAACACTGGTTTTTAGTGCGTCAGATCTCTATAATCTCGCGCAACCTATTTCCCCCTCGAACACTTTTTAAGCCGTATAAAAACAGGCTGGGACACTTCACATGAGCGAAAAATACGTCGTCACCTGGGACATGTTGCAGATTCACGCACGCAAACTGGCTGCGCGTCTGATGCCTTCCGAACAGTGGAAAGGCATTATTGCCGTCAGCCGTGGCGGTCTGGTACCGGGGGCGCTGCTGGCACGTGAGCTGGGTATTCGTCATGTCGATACCGTTTGCATCTCCAGCTATGACCATGACAACCAGCGCGAGCTGAAAGTGCTGAAACGCGCGGAAGGCGACGGTGAAGGCTTCATCGTTATTGATGACCTGGTGGATACCGGCGGTACCGCGGTGGCTATCCGTGAAATGTATCCGAAAGCACATTTCGTCACTATCTTCGCGAAGCCTGCTGGCCGCCCGCTGGTTGACGATTACGTGATTGATATTCCGCAGGATACCTGGATTGAACAGCCATGGGATATGGGCGTGGTCTTCGTACCGCCAATCTCGGGTCGTTAATCACGTTCCGCAATTAATTTAACGCCCGGTGATGCCGGGCGTTGTTTTTTTTAGTCTGACGCGCGTTACAATAGTCTCTATACGACGTATTCATGGAGGCAATGCAATGACGCAGGCGAATCTCACCGAGACTCTCTTCAAACCCCGTTTCAAACACCCTGAAACGTCGACGCTGGTGCGTCGCTTCAATCCGGGTACTCAGCCTGCCGTCCAGTCTGCGTTAGACGGTAAAAACGTGCCTCACTGGTATCGCATGATTAACCGCCTGATGTGGATCTGGCGCGGTATCGACCCCCGTGAAATCCTTGATGTGCAGGCACGTATCGTGATGAGTGAAGCCGAGCGTACCGACAGCGAACTCTATGATACGGTGGTGGGCTACCGTGGCGGAAACTGGATCTACGAGTGGTCTAAACAGGCGATGCTCTGGCAGCAAAAAGCCAGCCAGGAAGAGGATGCCACGCGCAGCGGCAAACACTGGCTGCATGCGGCCAACCTCTATGCCATTGCCGCCTACCCGCATTTAAAAGGCGATGAGCTGGCCGAACAGGCGCAGGCGCTGGCGAATCGCGCCTACGAAGAGGCGGCTCAACGCCTGCCGGGCCAGATGCGCGAGCTTGAGTTCGCTGTTCCGGGCGGGGCGCCCGTTACCGGGTTCCTGCATATGCCCGAAGGTGAAGGCCCGTTCCCGACCGTGCTGATGTGCGGCGGGCTGGACTCTCTGCAAATTGACTATTACAGCCTGTATGAGCGCTACTTCGCACCAAAAGGGATCGCGATGCTGACGCTGGATATGCCCTCAATTGGCTTCTCATCCAAATGGAAACTGACTCAGGATTCCAGCCTGCTGCACCAGCATGCGCTAAAAGCGCTGGAAAACATTCCGTGGGTTGACCACACCCGCGTGGCGGCATTTGGCTTCCGCTTTGGCGCAAACGTCGCGGTGCGTCTGGCTTACCTTGAATCCTCCCGCCTGAAAGCTGTCGCCTGCCTTGGACCGGTCGTTCATGCTCTGCTCAGCGATCCCGCACGCCAGGGGAGCGTGCCCGAAATGTACCTTGATGTGCTGGCCAGCCGTCTTGGCATGCATGATGCATCAGACGAAGCGCTGCGCGTTGAGCTCAATCGCTACTCGTTAAAAACGCAAGGGTTGCTGGGACGTCGCTGCCCGACGCCGATGCTGTCGGGTTTCTGGAAAAACGATCCGTTCAGTCCGGAAGAAGAGTCGCGCTTAATCACGTCGTCATCTGCGGATGGCAAATTGCTTGAGGTGCCGTTCAGCCCGGTCTATCAGAATTTCGATAAAGCTCTGAAGGAGATTACGCGCTGGATCGCTCAGAGATTGTGTTAATAGATTGCTAAATTTCGCTGGTTTGGTAAAACAGTGGCTTCACAAAAGGAGATCGCAATGACGTTACCGAGTGGACACCCGAAAAGTAGATTGATTAAGAAGTTCATGGCTCTTGGCCCGTATATTCGAGAAGAGCAGTGTGAAGAGAATCGCTTTTTTTTCGACTGCCTGGCTGTATGCGTCAACGTGAAGCCTGCACCCGAAAAACGTGAATTCTGGGGCTGGTGGATGGAAATGGAAGCAGAGGAAAAACGCTTTACGTATAGCTACCAGTTTGGCCTGTTTAATAAAGACGGTAACTGGCAGGCCACCACCATTAAAGATCAGGAAGTGATCGATCGCCTGGAATATACCCTGAAAGAGTTTCACGACAAAGCGAGCGCACTGCTGGCCACCCTGGACCTTAAGTTCGAGCCAGCGGATGATTTTTCCAGCGAAGCGGTGAAGCTGACCGCCTGATAGCGTCACAGCGCCGGGTGGCGGCTTCGCCTTACCCGGCCTACAAAATGCACTATCCCGTAGGCCCGGTAGGCGCAGCGCTACCGGGCAAAAAAAATCCCGGCTTATCTGCCGGGATTTTCTTATTCGGGTAATCTTAGAACTGGTAGGTCATACCCAGGGCAACGATATCATCGCTGCTCACGCCCAGTTTATTATCGTCGTCAATCTGGTTAATTTTATAATCAACAAACGCGGACATATTTTTGTTGAAGTAATAGGTCGCGCCAACGTCAATATATTTCACCAGATCTTCGTCACCAATACCTTCGATATCTTTGCCTTTAGACTGGACATAACCCAGGGACGGACGCAGACCGAAGTCGAACTGATATTGTGCGACGACTTCAAAGTTCTGTGCCTTATTGGCAAATCCGCCAGAAATTGGCGTCATATTACGGGTTTCTGAATACATCGCTGCCAGATAAATATCGTTCGCGTCATATTTCAGACCGGTAGCCCAGGCTTCGGCTTTCTGCCCCTGACCACGCGCCAGCAGGTTCTGCGCGTTGGTGCGGTCAGAGTTAGTGTAAGCACCGCTGACGGCAAAATCGCTGCCGCCGAAGTCATAGCTCAGAGAGGTACCAAAACCGTCACCGTTCTGCTTCTTGGCGTCACGGTTTTCGTTTTTGCCCTGGTACTGCAGGGTCATGTCCAGGCCGTCAACCGCGCCGAAGAAGTCGGTGTTGCGGTAGGTGGCAAGACCGGTCGCACGCTTGGTCATGAAGTTATCGGTCTGCGCGGAAGAGTCGCCGCCGAACTCAGGGAACATGTCGGTCCATGCTTCGACGTCATACAGCGCACCCAGGTTACGACCGTAATCCAGAGAACCAAAGTTTTTCAGCTTCAGGCCCGCGAACGCCAGACGGGTTTTCTGAGAGGAGTCGCTCTCGGCTTTGTTACCCGCAAATTCAGATTCCCAACGACCATAGCCCGTCAGCTGATCGTTAATCTGGGTTTCGCCTTTAAAACCGAAACGAACGTAAGTCTGATCGCCATCTTTGGTGGCATCATCGCTGATGTAGTGCATGGCTTTCACTTTGCCGTACACGTCCAGCTTATTACCATCTTTATTATAAACTTCAGCTGCGTGAACGGATGCAGAAGCCACTACGCCCATAACCATTAATGCCAGAGTGCTCTTTTTCATTTTCGATCCTGTCTTATAAACGCGCTAAAAAATTCGCTGGACGATAAGCTCATGCTTAAGTCCCGTGAAAAAACAGGAAGGGTTTTATCGTTCTGGAATGAAACTTTTATGACAAACTAAGAATAATTTTAAAAAACTGTGATTTATTATTTCGGTAATAAAAGTGTCAAATTCTCCCGCTACGCTTCCTGATCCCGCGCAACAAAGTGTTTCGCGATGTGCTAAGGCAGTTGGCAACGGGGCTGACTCCTGCTAAAACGTTCGTTCGACATTACTTTCCCTTATCGTTGAACGGCAGAGAATCATGAGTGACAGCCAGACGCTGGTGGTAAAACTCGGTACCAGTGTGTTAACAGGCGGATCGCGCCGCCTAAATCGCGCCCACATTGTTGAGCTTGTACGTCAGTGCGCTCAGTTACATGCCGCAGGGCATCGTATTGTAATTGTGACCTCCGGGGCGATTGCCGCCGGGCGTGAACACCTGGGTTACCCCGAACTCCCCGCGACGATCGCCTCTAAACAGCTGCTGGCCGCCGTGGGACAAAGCCGACTCATTCAACTCTGGGAACAGCTGTTCTCTATCTATGGCATCCACGTCGGACAGATGCTGCTGACGCGTGCGGATATGGAAGACAGAGAGCGCTTCCTGAACGCCCGCGATACCCTGCGCGCGCTGCTGGACAACAATATCGTTCCGGTCATTAATGAGAACGATGCCGTTGCTACCGCTGAAATCAAAGTGGGTGATAACGATAACCTCTCTGCGCTGGCCGCCATTCTGGCTGGCGCCGATAAATTACTGCTTCTGACCGATCAGCAGGGGTTGTTCACCGCCGATCCGCGCGCTAACCCGGAAGCCGAGCTGATTACCGACGTTCACGGTATCGACGATGCGCTGCGCGCCATCGCCGGTGACAGCGTGTCCGGCCTCGGAACGGGCGGCATGGGGACCAAGCTGCAGGCCGCCGACGTGGCGTGCCGCGCCGGTATCGACACCATCATTGCCGCGGGCAGCCGCCCTGGCGTGATTGGCGACGTGATGGAAGGCATCTCCGTTGGCACCCGCTTCCACGCCCAGGAATCTCCGCTGGAAAACCGTAAGCGCTGGATATTTGGCGCGCCGCCTGCGGGTGAACTCGTCGTTGATGAAGGGGCGACCGCCGCGATTCTGGAACGAGGAAGTTCATTACTTCCTAAAGGAATTAAAAGCGTGACAGGCAACTTCTCCCGTGGTGAAGTGATCCGCATCCGTAACCTCGAAGGCCGCGACATCGCCCACGGCGTAAGCCGCTATAACAGCGATGCCCTGCGCCGCATCGCGGGTCACCATTCGCAGCAGATCGACGCCATTCTGGGCTATGAATATGGCCCGGTTGCCGTGCATCGCGATGACATGATTATTCGTTAAGGAGCCAGAACATGCTGGAACAAATGGGCGCCGCCGCGAAGGCCGCCTCTTACAAACTGGCGCTCCTTTCCAGCCGCGAGAAAAACCGCGTGCTGGAAAAAATCGCTGATTATCTGGAATCTCAGTCCCAGGAGATTTTGCTCGCCAACGAGCAGGATTTACTGGAAGCGCGTCGCAACGGTCTGAGCGAAGCGATGCTCGACCGCCTGGCATTGACCCCGGCCCGCCTGAAAGGCATCGCCGACGATGTTCGTCAGGTCTGCAATCTGGCCGATCCGGTAGGGCAGGTGATTGACGGTGGGCTGCTGGACAGCGGTTTGCGCCTGGAGCGCCGTCGCGTGCCGCTCGGCGTTATCGGCGTTATTTATGAAGCCCGTCCAAACGTGACGGTAGATGTCGCCTCCCTGTGCCTGAAAACCGGCAACGCCGCCATTCTGCGCGGTGGGAAAGAGACCTGGCGCACCAACGCCGCGACGGTGAAAGTCATTCAGCAGGCGCTGGAAGAGTGTGGCTTACCGGTGGGTGCCGTGCAGGCAATTGAGAGCCCGGACCGCGCGCTGGTCAACGAAATGCTGCGCATGGACAAATACATCGACATGCTGATCCCACGCGGCGGCGCGGGGCTGCACAAGCTGTGCCGCGAGCAGTCGACGATTCCGGTGATCACCGGCGGTATCGGCGTGTGTCATATCGTGGTAGACGAAAGCGCTGAGATTGCACCGGCGCTGAAGATTATCGTGAACGCGAAGACCCAGCGTCCAAGCACCTGTAACACCGTGGAAACGCTGCTGGTGCATCAGGGCATCGCAAACACCTTCCTGCCAGCCCTGAGCAAGCAGATGGCCGAGAGCGGCGTGACGCTGCATGCTGACGCCAGTGCGCTCGCGCTGCTGCAGGATGGCCCGGCTAACGTCGTTCCCGTCAACGCGGAGCAGTACGACGACGAGTTCCTGTCACTGGATCTGAACGTGAAAATCGTGAGCGATCTTGACGACGCGATTGCGCACATCCGTGAGCATGGCACGCAGCATTCTGACGCCATCCTGACGCGTACGCTGCGCAATGCCGATCGCTTCGTGAACGAAGTGGATTCCTCTGCGGTGTATGTGAATGCCTCCACCCGCTTCACCGACGGCGGCCAGTTCGGCCTCGGCGCTGAGGTGGCGGTCAGCACGCAGAAACTGCACGCCCGCGGTCCGATGGGGCTGGAAGCGCTGACCACGTACAAGTGGATCGGCTTCGGCGACGATACGATTCGTGCGTAAACAATCACGGGTGATGCAAAAATAGCCGTTTGATTCAAAAGGGCATTGACGCATCACCCGGATAGATCTAACCTTTTGCCCCGTGGTTACACTCGTAACCGGCCTCTCAGGGCCGATATAGCTCAGTTGGTAGAGCAGCGCATTCGTAATGCGAAGGTCGGAGGTTCGACTCCTCTTATCGGCATCATTAAATTCATATTGTTACGATGTGATTCTGTTTTTCTTACACCAACAAGTTTTTTTCATGTAAGTGCTGGTGTAAGTGATTTTTATCAATAACAGTCAACTTTACTTTGCCGCCAGCGCTCCCGGATAGTGCCGGGCAATGATGTCGTTAAGCTTATCAACCAGCTCAGGTCGCCTGAAAGTGATATGCGCCGTCCCCTTCTGAAAGTATTTGATCGCAAACATCTCATCCTCATAACGATTACTGTGCCTATTCTCATGGATATGGTCTCCCAGCCGACGGGTAACGTCAGCGCGGTGGTCGGGGACAGGCTTGCCATCCAGAAGCATTAGCATACGTTTAAGGTCTGCTAAGCGGTCACGCTGCCAGCCCCAGTTAAGCCCAAATCCCCACCTGTCGAATTTGACCAGTCCCGTGACGATGATTTTCGCACCAAATTTGCAGGGCGAGTTTGTCTTGAAATCCCAGCTTAGCTCCTTGAAGACGTTAATGACGCCGCGTTCAAACACCTCGCCTTTATTCAGATGTAATTGCTTGAACGTTCTCAGAATATTCTCTTCACTGACGGCTGGTATGTCGTCCTTTTCCAGGCTGTTGTATCACTGGTCACGAGCCTGAGCGTCCATAATCGACAGCATTCCTGAGCGCTTCATTAAATCCCGCCATATACCGTGATCGAGATTGCGGGTAATGGCTTTCATCGCCGCTTCTCTTTTCTCCATCAACCAGCAGCCGCAACGAAAATCCTGCTTCATTGCCCAGTCCAGCGCGGTTTTGCCGCCAATACTGCGGGTCAGCGTCGAGACATCGTCAAGTTGCTGTATCAGCGCTTCAATCTGCGCCAGAGCGACATTACGTCCCGTGACAATACGCTCAATGCTGGTGGAGCAAATCACATCGGTGTGGCTGATTAATACTTCGGGTTCGGTGAGAGTAAGGTCTGATATCATTTATTCCCTTTATATAAAGCAAAACGCCAGTCGGTGAGGACTGGCGCTTATGGGTAAGTGAGGAGTACGGTTTGGAGGTTAAACTGTACTGGCCTGATGCATAAGCTGAAGATATCGGAGAGCGCAAACGTCTCTAATCGCCATCACAATCCAGGGCAGCAGTACGGCTGAATCAGTGTCGTCATTGTCGTTGTCGAAGATAATCACGTTCCCACAATCGATGTTGTTCTGCAGCCAGTCAATCAGAACGTTGAGTGCCGCTTCGGTGGTTAATTCCGGCATGAGCTTTCCTTAATGGTGAGGTTAGGTTACCAGTCGAAGGTGACAAAGCCAGGCAGCACTTCGCCACAGGCATCCAGGTGAATAATTCCAGCGGCGTAGCGACGCATCAGCGTCACCACTAACCGGCGGCAGGCTTTCGACAGACCGAGGCGTTTCAACCTTAACACCGGAAATGACCACGCACTCAGACGGAGCAGATAGCCAGAGCCGGTATAGCTAATCCATTCCGATTCGCCAAAGTCTTCATGTTGGTGCGACAGGACATACAGCAGAGCATTGTCTTCCGCCGTGATATGCGCGGTGCTGCACTGGATGCAGTTTATGTGGGCGACGGGCGGCAGTGGATCTTCCACTACCAGCTTTCCGGGGGAGTCAGCAACGCGAAGGGAATAACCGTTATCACAGACCACATCGATCAGCGCAGCCAGTTCAATGCCATCAATATCCACGGCGATCCGGCCCGCATTCAGGGCCAGTACGTTGAGGGTATCGGCTTCTACCGTCAGGGACAGCTTCATGGCTGCACCTCCCGGTATTTACCGGTGGTGATGTCGGTCACCGTTCTGTAATCGTTTCGGGTCATCAGTCCGGTGGCTTTGCGGGCGCGGAGAATATCGATACTGCTGAGAAGAGGCGACTGTGTTTCTGCGTTAAAACCGCGACGGTCGGTTCGTACCAGATCGTATTTCTCCACGATAAAATTCACCGCGTCGCACAGTGAGATACCGGCATCGATATGCTCCTGAATCACGCCATCGTTGCCGAACGGAGTGTCGTTGAGTGTCAGACCGTAGTGACGATCCAACAGGTGGCTCAGAAGCCGTTGCCAGATCTCCACCGGTGACGGGCGTGATGTAGCCTCCTGCGTTGAGGATAGTGGTTGGGTTTGCATAGTGGGATCTCTTTGTTGATGGGTAAAACGAGGGTAAGTAGTAAGAAGCTTTACGCGGTTGCCGCTGGTGTCGGATAAATCGCCAGGTATACGTAACCATGCGAGCCGAGGGAGTCGGCCTCGCAGGTCAGCCCTTTTGCATAGAGCGTGACACAGTGCTGATGGCGGGGAGTGAGTTCACCGCTGGTGAGCATCAGTTCAAGCTGTTTGAGCAGCAGTGGAAATGCCTGGTCGAGATGCCGTAAATCCCCGTCGCTGAACTGTCCGGTGATGCTGGCCCGGTCAGCGAGATAATGCAGACAGTTGCCCGCCTGCACCAGCCGTGCGCCAAAACAGGGCGTGATACTGCGTTTAAGCCCCCACCAGGGTTCAGTGATATCGTGGTTTACTGTCGGTATTTTATTCGACAATTTTAGCCTTCCTTAAACGTGTGTTAATTCAGCGTGACGCTGCGTAATACGACATAGGGGCCGTTGCGGTTCTGACGGCGTTCAGCGAAGACCGCGAGCACACCGCTGATATCCTGAACCTCCTGCCCAGCGTAGTGGCAGATGCTGCCAGACCATTTGTATTTACCCGTGCAGAAGGGAAACAACCGGGACTGCGGATGCTGGCGGTATATCGCCATAGCCTGACGTTTACTGATAATTTTCATTCGGTTATTCTCCTGTTGTGCTACAGCCAGCCACGATCTGCAAACGAGGTGATCTCCATGCCGCCGACCACCAGGTGGTCCAGCAAGCGGATATCAACCAGGTCCAGCGCCTGCTGAATACGCGTAGTGACCTGACGGTCTGCCTTGCTGGGTTCAGCCTCCCCGGAGGGATGGCTATGGGCGACAATGACAGCGGCGCAGTTATGCTTCAGACCGGCCTTCACCACTTCGCGGGGATGGACCTGCGTATGGTTGATGGTGCCGGTAAATAGCGTTTCGTGGGCTATCAGGCGATGCTGGTTATCGAGAAAGAGCGCGGTAAACTCTTCCCGCTCCAGTGACGCGAGCTGCAGGCGCAGCCAGTCGCGGACGGCATGGCTGGAAGTAAATGATGCGCCGGTTTCACGTAGCTGGCACTCCAGCAGAGATAAGGCTTTCCTGACTGTCTGCTGGTCGGCAGGGGCTAATTCACGGGCAAACAACGGTAACTGTTGCTCCATAGCGGCTGACCTCAGTCGATGATGTGCATGATGGCGTTGCATTCCGCGTGGTTGAGCGCGTAGTCCCGCAGGCGGTAGTAGTGCTCCGTCATGGCGTCGCATTCGGTACGGCAGGCATGGTGGCTGAAAGCCATCAGACAGACCGCAATCCCTGCAGCTTCGGCACTCATGTCACCGCCGTTGCCGTTCATCGTGTTAAACAGCGACCAGAGTTCATCGTTCTCCACTTCCGGGGCCATAAACGCGCCGCCGTTGCTCAGCGTGTAAAAATTCCAGATGCCGCCGCTGTAGTCCGTGCAGAAGCGGTCCATCCACGCGAAGATGGTCGGCTCAAGGATTATCCACTGCGGAATGCTGCCAAAGTGCTGCGGCCAGAAGCTGATGCGGTTCTCATCGGTTACCGGTATAGCGATAATCTGATGCTGAGCCGCAGCAGGAGCATCTGCTGCGGGTGTGAACAGTGGCAGAGTGTTATCGGTCATGTTGTTTTTCCTCTTTCATTCATTGTGTTGGGGATACCGGTTCAATCGGAGTGACGGACAGGACTGCGCATAGCCGTCTTCATCACAGTGTGAGGGCCAGTGGCCGTCAGCGAGACTTAACCGGCAGAAACTGAGTTCACCGGGACGATAAAGAAGGTGTGAGCACAGGCGCACAGGTCGTCATCGGAGATGGGGCGGCTGCCGGGGTTGTTCTCCAGGGGGCAGGATTAATGGCGGCCGGGTGGGCGTTATCAGGCAGTGGTGGCATCAGCTCAGCGCCTGCTGCAGTTTTTCCGCCATCACCCAGAGTGCCCGGTTGAGCTTAACGTCGCCGTCGATGCCTTTCACCGCGCGGGTATGGCTGCGTTTGCCTTTGGCAGTACGTCCTGGCAGCCCCCCTTTGAGCAGGTTCTCCTGGCACCGATTAAAAACTGACCACAGGTCATCCTGACGGTCTTCATAGCGGCGGGGTGTCAGTATCTGCGCTTCCGTCACCGGCTGGTGCTCTTCCCCGAAGCGGTACGTCAGCGCGGCTCTGGCAAAAGCCTGTTGTGCCGGTGGCGGGAGTAAAAGCGACTGCATCGCATCACGCTTCTCTTCCACCCGGTCGAACACACCGAGGACTTCGTAAGCGCCTTCAATCACTTTCTCCACGACATTTCCCCGGTGTGGCACTCGCACCTCGCCAAATGACTGCCCGCAGACGAGACCGTTGGTACAGATGGCACGGAAATACCCCGGCAACATCTGGTAACTGGACGAACCGTCATGCGAATTGAGCAGGATAATTTCCGGCACCTGCTGACCGGTTATCTGCCCGGAGCGACGCAGGCGCAGCATATGTTTCGTATGCTCACGGCGGCTCTGGTCCCTGACGCGGGTCTGGCAGGCAAAGAACGGCTGGAATCCTTCACGCTGCAGGTTCTCCAGCAGGGTAATGGTCGGTATGTAGCTGTAATGGTCTGAACGGGACACGTGCTTACCTTCCCCGAAGACGCTGGGAACAACCTGCATTAATTCTTCATGGGTTAAGGGGCGGTCGCGGCGGATCTGATTGATACGGCCAAAGCGGCTGGCGAGTCGCATGGATAACTCCTTATTCTCTCGATAAAAATACGAAAGGCCACACTTCCCGAAGGAGGTGTGGCCTAGCTCTGTTTATAACATCGTTGCGGGTGGTATGCTGAAGGTAACGGTAGTATGTATTACGTTGTGGCTCTGCGAATGCCATCGCTGGTGAGATAGCGGTTCAGCCAGTAACCCGCCTCCGGCTCAAAGTTCCTGGCCCTCCAGTGCATCCTGCCGTCGGTATCCCGGACCACCAGGCGAAAATGTGTGTTCTGGTCATCCTCTGTAGCAACGTTGGTGTATTGTGACGCCACAGCCGCTGACTGCTGGCGGGTAAACGGACCATAAGGCAGTACAGTAAGTTCTGGCATACAGATTGTTTCCTTAATAACAAAAAGCCCCTGTTGCATAAGCGACAGGGGCTGGAACAGCCGGGTAATGATGGCATCAGGATGCCTTACCTCCGGCAACCGACACCGGTAGTGGACGATAATACTGCGGGTCAAACACGGACAGCGGCAGGTCAGTCTGGTAACCCTCAGAGGCTTCCGTCGCCTTCATGATTTCGACGGAACTGACGTTTTCCACACATTCATGTTCCAGTGAGGCATCCTGAGTTCGGGAGGCATCGCTGTCGCCAAACGGCTCAACGCCCATCTCCCCCACAGCCAGTGTATTACCCTGTTCGTCTTTCAGGCGCAGGGAAAGGGTCAGTGGCCCGAAGCCTTCCCCGCTGCCGCCGTTGTCAAGGCGGAACCGGTAAACACAGATATTACCAGGCACCCACACAGTGTCCGTATTGCGGATACTGATATAACGTTGCTCTTCTGCATGAGCGGGTGTCAGCAGACACAGACTCAGGGTCGCAGCGGAAATAACACTTTTCAGCATGTTGTTCATTGATATTGTTCCTTGATTTAACTTGCCTGCTCATCCGGGCCGGACAGCGCTGATGCCGGTTATCCTGCGCCCAGGACTGTCACTGTCAGCGTGACCAGCCAGACCCAGAAGTAAGCCGGTTTCTGTCCGAGGGCTTTTGCCCGACGCCACAGATAAAACGGAACCAGCCAGGCCAGCCAGCCAAAGGCGGCGATATCAACGCCGGATTTACGGAGCCGTCGTTCATCCAGATACCCCAGCGCAATATTCAGTATCAGTGTGATAAACCAGTATTGCCCCTCCGTCACGGCGGCATACGCCTCTTCAAATTCCATTCCGCTCAGCCCGGCCGTCCACATCTCCAGGGCATACCCAATCAGGGGCGCAAAGGCCAGCGTCCAGACCACGCTTCCGGGGATACGATTGCCGGGCAGCGCGGGGGGAACCGCACATTGTTTCAGGACATCTGCCAGCGGCGTGGCTGACAGCGGCTGCCATTCCGTCATGCCCTGTTGCCATACCAGCGTTGAGGCATTCAGCTCCCCGCGCTGAATACGTTCGGTTATGTCGGCTTCGGTCACATTGTCGTGACGCACGCCATTTTTCTCATAATGCCAGTTCATTCTTTTCCTTTATTTTTAATGTGTTAAATGAATACGGGAAGCTTCTCCCTGAGGCGGGGAGTTCACTCTTCAATGTATTCGAAAGAACCGACTGGCTTGCCGTTGTAGTACATCACGACGTCGGCCAGTGATTTCCTGTTCTGTGATTTGACAAAACCTGCACTGAATGCCTTGCTGCAGTACTGCTCCAGGGACATTTTCGCCGTCGGGACCAACTCCATGGCGTCACCATTAGAACGGTCAACCACACCCCAGATACCGTTGGGGCATTTCCAGTCGGTGGGGACCATTCTGACAATGGCAACGCGCCCATTTTCCGATTGCGAAACCACTTCACACATCTTTCTCACCAGTTTGTACTGGTTACACCAGAAGGGTTTGTTGTGTTTTACATCGCGGGTGTAGGCCGGAATGCCGCCTTTGATGGCACCCTGAAAACCGCCATCAGCATGGGCCGGTGTCAGCAAATACAGACTCAGGACTGCAGCAGAGATAACACCTTTCAGCTTCTTCATGGATGGTTCTCCTGGTTATCCGGCAGCAAGAGTTTCCCCATTTCCTTGCCATCGTGCGAATACACCACCGATTTCTCACCCGTGTAGCTGTCGGTCTCGATCCGGAAGCTCAGAGTAATATTGTCCGCGAGACACAGGGCGGCTATCAGCGGCTGCACCGTTTTCTGCTGCATATCAGCAATGTAGTAATAACTGCCGGACTCACAGCCTTCCGGCGACTGGCGAGTTTTCATTACCGTGTATAGCGGTGTGCCGAAGGCATCCTTTTTTACCCATTCCTGCTCGATATCGGATTTATGCGCCACCACGTCGCTGAAGGGCGGCGGAGTCAGGTCCTTAAATCGGGCAATCGTCTTCACGCCTGCATCTTCCTTGCTGTCGCAGCCGGAGAGCAGCAGAGTGCCGATGACCACCAGAGAGGTCGTCAGACGCGTAGTAAATATATTCATGTTAAAAACTCCCTGTTATGGTTGTTTTCAGCGGGTCAGCAGTTGCCGGTACGACGACATAATTCCGCCAGGCTCTGTTTCGCCACCCACTGTTGCAACTCTCGATCTTTTTCAGAACGCTTAGCTGCCAGTGCAGCCTGCTGCTGTTTGTCAATACAATTATCCTTCACCATCATCACGACTTCCGGCGTGAGTTGTTTTCTAAGCTCAGCTGCTTTCGCATCGACGTCTTCAACAGGTGGGTCCTGATAGAGAAGACGATCTTCAACAATCGTCCAGTAGTTTGCCATTCGGTCATCTACAATGGCGAAATAACAGCCACTCCCGTCATCAATTCCCCGATAAACTACCTGAAGATGTAACGGATACTCGTCGCGAGGTTTTATATCGATGTATTTGACAGTTTTAGCTTTCTTGTCTGCCAGATAAAGCGAACTACCGCCTCTGCTACGAAGCAGAAAGTGATTCGTCCAGGGATAATTATCAAGAACGACCGCCTGGTATAACTCGTTATGCATGCGGTTATCATCGTATCCATCAGCGGATTTCCAGCCATCAGCCTGCATGTACTGCCAGGCCTTAACTGAACCCACGATATTTTCTGCGATGGCCGGGGTCACAGAGGTAATGCAGAGGCTGGCGGCCAGCGCCGCCGAGGTGAGTAATTTCATGCCTGTTCCTTATGGGTAAGCTGCCCGTAACTGCCGTCAGCGAGTAGTGAATGAAAAACATGAAAATGAGGTAACGCCTGTAAAAAATCCGGGTGTGACAGAATGCGGGTGAAATGTCCGTCTGGTGTGAAGGTTTCCGCGTGAAACGTCACGGAGTGAACTGTGTGCAGTGCAAAAACGGTTATCCGGGCAAGGTGTTCCCCCACCAGAAACCACTCACCGGCGCTGAAAATCAGTCGGTAGGGGGCAAGGTTGTCGCAACGGCATCCGTCAGCCAGCAGGGTTACCTTCCTGTTTTCTGATACCGCCCTGACCAGTCGTGTGAAGATGCCTGGGCGGGAAGACGTTACGGATGCCCCCGGATGCCAGATAAGACATGGCGAGGAGTCCTTGCTGCTCAGCAATGAATTGACCAGATGGTGGTCCATATCAGGAAACAACGCGCCAGTGCCTGACTGACGGGCAAACTGCATTGCGGCCTCCTCCCGAATCTCCTGACGGCCTCCGGTCAGCAGACGGCAGCAGCCATCCTGATATTCGAGGTCGAGATAAATCAGACGCTCGCGGAAATCACGATGTAGGGTACGCTCCGAGACGCCAAACTCAGCGGCCAGTTTGCGCATATTCAGCGTTTCACCCGCGAGCAGACGGCTGATAATCAGAGAAAGCCGGACAGAAAGGCGGTCATAACGACGCTCAGTCTGAGACATGTATTATCTCCGTGTTTGGTAAGTGATTAATTAAGAAGGTATTACTGTAAAGGATGAGACTGACAGGTTATGTCCGTGATACGTAGCGAAACGCCTGGCGCAAGAAGACTGCGTGGATGCAACGTCGGCAGTGGTGACGCGCTTATGACTGGTGATATCTTTTGCTGGTCAGGACAGCTTGTGTCTGCCTGGAAATAATCATCTACCAGGCGGTGAATAAACAGAGTCATTCACTACAGTCCTGATGACCTTTTACTCATTCAGAAGAAAATCCAGTCCCAGACCGCGCGGGCCACGGACACCACCGCATCACGCACGGTACGTATCACCGTCTTCAGCGGCGCAGGCAGAAACAACGATGATTCTGCCGTATCGAACACCCGGCCCACTGCCTCACTGAAGCCATCACGGGCCTGCGACTTTACCGGCTCCGTGCTGAGCCTCCCGTGCAGTTGTGTCGCCACCGGGCTGGCGGCGCGGTCCGGCAGACAGCGCATCATGGTTGCCACCATCTCCTCAACGCCCCAGCCGCTACAGGCGGAGACGACACATACCGGGTGATGCGGTTTAAACATCGCGGTAATAGCGGCCTGTTTTTCCTGAAGATTTGCCCGTTGCTGTGCTGAAGGCGTGCTGGTTACGGTATCCCATTCGTGGCTGGGTTCGATTTTGTCGGACTGGTTAAGCACGAACAGCACCTGCTGCTGGTAAGGCTGCATCACACCGGACCAAAACTGTTCGTCCACCGACAACGCCCGGTCATCAGCTTTGATGACCCACAGAACCAGGTCCAGTTCCGGCAGCATGCGCCGGTACAGGGCGCGGTATTCCTGGTCCCGTTGCCCGTTTTCTCCCACGCCCGGTAAATCAACAATCACCAGACTGTGACGACCACTGCGCAGCCGGAAGCGCAGTACGTCGCGGGTGCAGGCGTTCACATCACTGACGGCGGAGACTTCCCCCCGAAAGAGTTCGTTACAGAGCGACGACTTACCGGCACCACTCTTGCCCATGATGCCAATCACCGGCTCGTAGTGGGTCAGATTCTGAATACGTTCAAGAATAAGCTGGCGAAGCGTATCGGGAAGCGACGCCAGCGGTTTTTCCAGGGCCTGAAGGCCATCAGTTTTATTCATACAGGGTTCTCAGCGTGAAAAAACAAAAATTCCCGCACACCGGTCAGGGAGGCGGGGGATTCACGGAGATAATATCTGTCTGAAATTATTTGGGATTGTCTGATGATTCTTGAGCAATGGATATGCTGGTAATAACCTGTGGTTGCTGGTTTTAGGATCGCTGAAGTCGTTGATTAGTGTTAATATTACCGCCAATTTTTCAGAGTTCTGATTCCGACAAAAAAATCAATACATTGAGCTCGCCTCAGAGAAAAACGTTCAGAACCTGCAATGCTCAGAATTGATAAGGAATATATGTCCAGGCTGACTGATTTAAGGAAGTTGCGATTAAGTGGTCCGCAGCTCCCGATATGACGCCCCAAACCGTCCTTTATCGACGTCCTGTGGCTCAATTTTCCAATTTTCAGCCCAAAATCGTCTCTTCGTGGCTGATTTTGGC
>NZ_JBMKHT010000034.1:0-46348 GCF_049238165.1 Enterobacter cloacae complex sp. IR5422
TGAAAATTGGAAAATTGAGCCACAGGACGTCGATAAAGGACGGTTTGGGGCGTCATATCGGGAGCTGCGGACCACTTAATCGCAACTTCCTTAAAAAAACTCGGGGAAACTATTCAGCAGCACTGTGTTTCGCTGAATTTTAGACCCTTTGTTGATTCCGCGCCTATTCTTGAGCGTCCGATCGCCGAAAAAGCCGGGCTTGGCTGGACAGGTAAGCACTCACTTATTCTTAGCCGCGACGCCGGATCGTTCTTCTTCCTCGGTGAACTGCTGATTGATTTACCGCTGCCGGTAGACGGCCCGGTAGAGGAAGGCTGTGGCCGCTGCGTGGCCTGTATGACCATCTGCCCCACCGGCGCCATCGTCGAGCCTTACACCGTTGATGCGCGCCGCTGTATCTCCTACCTCACGATCGAACTGGAAGGCGCCATTCCGGAGGAGTTCCGACCGCTTATCGGCAACCGCATCTACGGCTGCGACGATTGCCAGCTCATCTGCCCGTGGAACCGCTATTCACAGCTCACCGACGAAGAGGATTTCAGCCCGCGCAAGGCGCTCCATGCCCCGCCGCTCGCTGAACTGTTCGCCTGGACCGAAGCCTGGTTCCTGAAAGTGACGGAGGGTTCGGCCATTCGCCGTATCGGCCATCTGCGCTGGCTGCGAAATGTGGCCGTCGCGCTGGGAAATGCCCCGTGGGATGAAGCGAATATTCGGGCGCTTGAAAGCCGTAGAGGTGAGCACCCACTTCTTGATGAACACATAGAATGGGCGATTGCGCAGCAAATTGAGAAACGTAATGCCTGTGTGGTCGAGGTGCAGCTACCGAAGAAACAGCGTCTGGTGAGGGTGATTGAAAAAGGGCTTCCGCGGGATGCCTGAACTATTCACAGCCTGTGAATAAAATTACAAACTCAAGCGTCATCGGGGCTGGAGAAGAGATCAAGTGATCTCAATAACATTTTGAAATCAAATTTTATGAAGTAAATACAGTATCTTATGAAGATATTATTCACCCTGCTAAGTTTTAACCCTGTTTCGGTTAAGCGCAGTTTCTGTGGATAACTCTGTTCACAAGAGTATTTCAGAGAAAACAGAAAACGTCCCCAGCGATTCTTTTCGCTGTGGATATTTTAGAGATGAAGAAGAATTTGGAGCGGGAAACGAGACTCGAACTCGCGACCCCGACCTTGGCAAGGTCGTGCTCTACCAACTGAGCTATTCCCGCTTGGGTGGTCCGTGCTGTGGAAGCACTTTCAAATTTTGGAGCGGGAAACGAGACTCGAACTCGCGACCCCGACCTTGGCAAGGTCGTGCTCTACCAACTGAGCTATTCCCGCTTGGGTGGTCCGTGCTGTGGAAGCACTTTCAAATTTTGGAGCGGGAAACGAGACTCGAACTCGCGACCCCGACCTTGGCAAGGTCGTGCTCTACCAACTGAGCTATTCCCGCTTGGGCAGTCTGTGCTGTGAAAGCACTTTCAAATTTTGGAGCGGGAAACGAGACTCGAACTCGCGACCCCGACCTTGGCAAGGTCGTGCTCTACCAACTGAGCTATTCCCGCAAATCTGCACTGCTTTTGTTGCTGTCGTAACGTGTAATTCTCTGTCGTTACGGGAGGCGCATTATACGAGAAATCCTTTTAGCTGCAACCCCCCTTAAAGCGATTTTTTCGAAATTCAGTTCAAATGCTTATTTAATCGGCAAGCTGCACAATTTAACGACAAAAACCCGGCCACGCAAGGCGCCGGATCGCAAAATCACAGCTTAATAAAGTTTTCGCGGTAGTAAGAAAGCTCCGCCACGGACTCTCGGATATCGTCCATCGCCTGATGCGTCCCCTGCTTTTTAAAGCCGTCGAGAATTTCAGGCTTCCAGCGACGCGCCAGCTCTTTCAGCGTGCTGACATCCAGATAGCGGTAGTGGAAGTAAGACTCCAGCTCCGGCATGTACTTAAACAGGAAACGACGATCCTGGCCGATGCTATTCCCACAAATAGGTGATTTGCCCGCCGGAACCCACTGTTTCAGGAACTCAAGCGTCGCCAGCTCCGCCTCACGGTCACCCATGGTGCTCGCCTTCACGCGCTCCACCAGGCCACTGCCGGTGTGGGTACGCACGTTCCACTCGTCCATCAACGCCAGCTGGTCATCAGACTGATGCACCGCAATCGTAGGCCCTTCCGCCAGGATATTCAGGTTGGCGTCCGTCACCAGGGTCGCAATTTCAATAATGCGATCGCGCTCGGGATCCAGCCCGGTCATTTCGAGATCGATCCAAATCAGGTTGTTTTCATCCGCGCTCATGTTATTTTCCACCCTTCTCGCATAACCGGCAGTAGCAGGTTAACTAGTATTAATTAGAGTGTATCATAGAGGTTTTGCCCCCTACGGGCGACCAGGAGCCAGTGCGATTGAGTAAAAATAAACTCTCCAAAGGGCAGCAGCGCCGCGTGAATGCCAATCACCAGCGCCGTCTTAAAACCACTGCGGAGAAGGTCGATTACGACGACAACCTGTTTGGCGACCCAACGGAAGGCGTAGTCATCAGCCGTTTCGGTATGCACGCTGACGTGGAATCCGCCGATGGTGCGATTCACCGCTGCAACATCCGCCGGACCATTCGTTCTCTGGTGACCGGCGACCGCGTCGTCTGGCGACCGGGTAAAGAGGCGGCGGAAGGCGTAACGGTAAAAGGTATTGTTGAAGCGGTCCATGAGCGCACGTCCGTGTTAACCCGTCCCGATTTCTACGACGGGGTCAAACCGATTGCCGCCAACATTAACCAGATTGTTATCGTATCGGCGATTTTGCCCGAACTGTCGCTCAATATTATCGACCGATACCTCGTCGCCTGCGAAACGCTGCAGGTTGAACCGATCATCGTGCTGAACAAAATCGATCTGCTGGACGACGACGGAATGGCCTTCGTCAATGAGCAGATGGATATCTATCGCAAAATTGGCTATCGCGTCCTGATGGTCTCCAGCTACACCAAAGATGGCCTGAAACCGCTTGAAGAGGCACTGACCGACCGCATCAGCATCTTTGCGGGCCAGTCCGGCGTGGGTAAATCGAGCCTGCTGAACAACCTGCTTGGCCTTCAGCAAGAGATCCTCACCAACGATGTGTCTGACGTCTCGGGCCTGGGCCAGCACACCACCACCGCGTCACGCCTGTATCACTTCCCACATGGCGGCGACGTGATCGACTCCCCGGGCGTGCGAGAGTTCGGTTTATGGCACCTTGAGCCGGAACAAATCTTTAACGGATTTGTCGAATTCCATGATTATTTAGGCGCTTGCAAGTACCGCGACTGTAAACACGATAACGATCCAGGCTGCGCTATCCGAGAAGCGGTTGAGAAAGGCGAAATCGCGGAGACCCGCTTCGAGAATTATCACCGCATTCTTGAGAGCATGGATCAGGTAAAAACGCGTAAAAACTTTTCTGATTCTGATAACTGACAACTAAGCTAAGCATCGCTAAAATCGTCCCCTTTTTTCAGGTTCCGGTGGCTTACCGCCGGATCAGGAACGACAAAACAATGGCCTGGAGGCTACCTTGTTAAACGCATTTAAACTTTCGCTTCAATACATTCTGCCAAAACTGTGGCTCACTCGCCTGGCGGGCTGGGGCGCGAGCAAACGCGCAGGCTGGCTGACCAAACTGGTCATCGACCTTTTCGTAAAATATTACAAGGTCGACATGAAAGAGGCGCAGAAGCCGGACACCGCCAGCTACCGCACCTTCAACGAATTCTTCGTGCGCCCGCTGCGTGACGACGTGCGCCCGGTGAACACCGACCCTAACGTCCTGGTGATGCCGGCAGACGGCGTGATCAGCCAGTTGGGTAACATCGAAGACGACAAAATTCTGCAGGCGAAGGGCCATAACTACAGCCTGGAAGCGCTGCTGGCGGGTAACTACCTGATGGCGGATCTGTTCCGCAACGGTACCTTTGCCACCACCTATCTGTCACCGCGCGACTACCACCGCGTGCACATGCCGTGTAACGGCATCCTGCGTGAAATGATTTACGTCCCGGGCGATCTGTTCTCCGTGAACCACCTGACCGCGCAGAACGTACCAAACCTGTTTGCCCGTAACGAGCGCGTCATCTGCCTGTTCGATACTGAATTTGGCCCTATGGCCCAGATTCTGGTCGGTGCGACCATCGTCGGCAGCATCGAAACCGTCTGGGCAGGCACCATCACCCCGCCGCGCGAAGGCGTGATCAAACGCTGGACCTGGCCTGCCGGTGAAGCGGAAGGTTCCGTGGCCCTGCTCAAAGGTCAGGAGATGGGCCGCTTTAAGCTGGGCTCCACCGTGATCAACCTGTTTGCGCCGGGCAAAGTGAAGCTGGCTGAACAGCTTGAAAGCCTGTCGGTGACAAAGCTGGGCCAGCCGCTGGCGGTCTCTACCGAAACCTTCGTGACGCCGGATGCAGAGCCTGCTCCGCTGTCACAGGAAGAGATTCACGCCGAGCACGACGCCAGCCCGCTGGTTGACGACAAAAAAGACGAAGGCTAACAACAGAAGGATCGCTGACGTGCGCCCGATTATCGTTCTACTGATGGCCTGGTGCCTCAGCATGGGGGCGTACGCAGCGACAGCCCCCGACGCCAAACAGATAACCCAGGAACTGGAGCAGGCAAAAGCGGCCAAACCCGCTCAGCCAGAGACCGTCGAGTCGCTCCAGTCAGCACTGAACGCGCTTGAGGAGCGGAAAGGCTCGCTTGAGCGCGCTCAGCAGTATCAGCAGGTTATCGACAACTTCCCCAAACTCTCGCAGACGCTGCGCGCGCAGCTCAATAACTTGCGCGACGAACCGCGCGATGTGCCGGCAGGGATGACCTCCGACGCGCTGAACCAGGAGATCCTGCAGGTCAGCAGCCAGCTTCTGGAAAAGAGCCGCCTTGCTCAGCAGGAGCAGGAGCGAGCGCGCGAAATTGCCGACTCCCTCAGCCAGCTTCCGCAGCAGCAAACCGACGCCCGCCGCCAGCTTAATGAAGTTGAGCGCCGCGTGGGGACACAAAACGGCAACACGCCACAGGCGCAGGCCCAAAATCTGGGCCTGCAGGCAGAATCAGCTCGCCTGAAGGCCCTTGTCGATGAGCTCGAGCTGGCGCAGCTTTCCGCCAATAACCGCCAGGAGCTGTCGCGGATGCGCTCAGAACTCGCTCAAAAGCAGAGCGAGCAGCTGGACGCCTATCTTCAGGCCTTGCGCAACCAGCTCAATAGCCAGCGCCAGCGTGAAGCGGAGCGCGCGCTGGAAAGTACCGAGCTGCTGGCAGAAAATAGCGATAACCTGCCTGCCGGCATCGTCGAGCAGTTTAAGGTCAACCGTGAGCTTTCGGCCGCGCTGAATCAACAGGCGCAGCGTATGGATCTGGTGGCCTCGCAGCAGCGTCAGGCCACTAATCAAACCCTTCAGGTTCGCCAGGCGCTCAACACCCTGCGCGAACAGTCCCAGTGGCTCGGATCGTCAAACCTGCTGGGCGAAGCGCTACGCGCCCAGGTCGCGCGCCTGCCGGAGATGCCAAAGCCGCAGCAGCTGGATACCGAAATGGCCCAGCTACGTGTTCAGCGACTGCATTTTGAAGATCTTCTCAATAAGCAGCCGCAAATCCGCCAGATCCGTCAGGCTGACGGACAGCCTCTGACCGGCGAGCAAAGCCGCATTCTGGAAGCCCAGCTGCGTACCCAGCGTGAACTGCTGAACTCTTTGCTCCAGGGCGGGGATACGCTGATTCTTGAGCTGACCAAGCTAAAAGTGTCCAACAGCCAGCTGGAAGATGCGTTGAAAGAGGTGAACGAGGCGACGCACCGTTATCTCTTCTGGACGTCCGACGTGCGTCCGATGACCTTCTCGTGGCCAATTGAGATTGTCCAGGATCTGCGCCGTCTGATTTCGCTGGATACCTTCAGCCAGCTGGGACAGGCCAGCGTGATGATGCTCACCAGCAAAGAGACCATTTTCCCGCTGCTGGGGGCGTTAATTCTGGTGGGCTTCAGCATTTACTCGCGCAGACATTTCACCCGCTTCCTCGAGCGTTCCAGCTCCCGGGTGGGGAAGGTTACCCAGGATCACTTCTGGCTGACGTTGCGCACCGTATTCTGGTCGATTCTCGTCGCCTCCCCGCTGCCGGTGCTGTGGATGACGCTGGGCTATGGCCTGCGGGAAGCCTGGCCCTATCCGCTCGCGGTAGCAATTGGCGATGGCGTCACCGCCACGGTGCCGCTGCTGTGGGTGGTGATGATTTGCGCCACCTTTGCGCGACCCAATGGCCTGTTCATCGCCCACTTTGGCTGGCCGCGTAATCGCGTGGCGCGCGCCATGCGTTACTATCTGATGAGCATCGGGCTGATTGTGCCGCTGATTATGGCGCTGATCATGTTCGATAATCTCAACGACCGGGAGTTTTCAGGCTCGTTGGGCCGCCTCTGCTTTATGCTGATATGCGGAGCGCTGGCTATCGTCACGCTCAGCCTGAAACGCGCGGGTATTCCGCTCTATCTGGATAAAACCGGCAGCGGCGACAATATGTTCAACCGGCTGCTCTGGAACCTGCTGCTCAGCGCACCGTTGATTGCGATGCTGGCAGCCGCGGTGGGTTACCTGGCGACGTCGCAGGCGCTGTTGGCACGTCTCGAAACCTCGGTGGCCATCTGGTTCCTGCTGCTGGTGGTGTATCACGTGATCCGCCGCTGGATGCTGATCCAGCGCCGCCGTCTGGCGTTTGACCGTGCCAAGCATCGCCGGGCGGAGATCCTCGCCCAGCGCGCGCGGGGTGAGGAAGAGCCAAACCACGTTAACAGTACGGAAGGTACGACGGAGGCGGATGAGGTCGAACTGGATCTGGATGCCATCAGTACCCAGTCCCTGCGTCTGGTTCGCTCCATCCTGATGCTGATTGCCCTCCTGTCGGTCATCTTCCTGTGGTCGGAGATCCACTCGGCATTTGGCTTCCTGGAGAACATCTCGCTGTGGGACGTGACCTCTACGGTGCAGGGCGTTGAAAGCCTGGAGCCGATCACCTTAGGGGCGGTGCTGATTGCCATTCTGGTGCTGATCATCACCACCCAACTGGTGCGCAACTTCCCGGCACTGCTGGAGCTGGCGCTGCTGCAGCATCTGGATTTAACGCCGGGTACGGGCTATGCGATCACGACCATTACCAAGTATCTGATCATGCTGTTTGGCAGTCTGGTTGGCTTCTCGATGATCGGCATTGAGTGGTCGAAGCTCCAGTGGCTCGTCGCAGCGCTCGGCGTTGGATTAGGTTTTGGTTTACAGGAGATCTTCGCCAACTTCATCTCGGGCCTGATCATTCTGTTCGAGAAACCGATCCGTATTGGCGATACCGTCACGATCCGCGATCTGACCGGCAGCATCACGAAGATCAACACCCGAGCGACGACGATCAGCGACTGGGATCGGAAAGAGATCATCGTGCCAAACAAGGCGTTTATTACCGAGCAGTTCATCAACTGGTCGCTCTCAGACTCCGTTACCCGTGTGGTGCTGACGGTACCGGCACCGTCGGACGCGAACAGCGAAGAGGTCACCCAGATCCTCTACACTGCCGCGGAGCGCTGCTCGCTGGTCATCGACAACCCGGCGCCGGAAGTCTTCCTTGTGGATTTACAGCAGGGGATTCAGATTTTCGAGCTGCGTATCTACGCCGCCGAAATGGGCCACCGTATGCCGCTGCGCCATGAGATCCACCAGCTGATTCTGGCGGGCTTCCGCGAGCACGGTATTGATATGCCGTTCCCACCGTTCCAGATGCGTCTGGAAAGCCTGGACGGGCGTAAAACGGGAAGAACGCTGACGTCAGCGGCGCGTACGCGCCCGGCGGGCAGCTTATAACGCGTCTCCCCTCCCTTTCGGGAGGGGAATATTCCCGCTACGCCACTTCTGCGATGTACGCCGTCGCGCGTCGACGGTAATTCTCATAAATTCCCATCGCTAACAGCGAGAAGAAGATTGGGCCGCCCACCATCCACGGCGCGCTGCTCCAGTCGTTCGCCTCAATCACCGGCTGAATGATGGTGAAAATATTGGCAAACGCCACCACCAGCAGCACCACCGTGGTGGCCAACAGCGTTGCCGCGCGGGTTTTGAAGATCACAAACGGACGCTCAAGATCCTGCTTTGCCTTAAAGAACGGGAACGCCAGGGTCAGGAACAGGTACGGCAGGGTCATCGACACGTTCGCCATCAGGGTCAGCTTGTTATAGAACGCCGATGCGGTATCACCGCCAAATGAGACCAGCAGAATAAACACGCACACCAGCAGACACTGCATCCACATGGCGTTGGCAGGCATGCCTGCGGTATTGAGCTGGGTCATGCGTCCCGGCCACAGCGCTTTTGGCGTACCCTGGATGATCGCTTTCAGCGGCGAGTAGATCAGCGTGAAGAATGCGCCGGTATAGGCAAGGAACATCGACAGGCCGGTAATGCGCGCAAACCAGATCCCCATGGTGGCCGATGCTTCCGGCGTCAGGTGCATGGCGTTACCCAGCGTCATCCCCAGGCTTTTCATCAGCACGTAGGTAATGTTGCCGAGGTTGGTGGTGTTGTTACTCAATACCTGCTGCCAGTTGGTGCTGACGCCCCAGAGGAAAATCGCCAGTGAATAGCCGATGGAAATCACGATAGCGGCAAAAATAATCCCTTTGGCAAAGTTCTTTTCCGGGTTCTCGGTCTTGTCGACCAGCCCGCCCACCGCTTCAATACCGCCGTAGGCGAAGATGGCAAACACCACGAAGGAGAGCATGGCCAGCCCGGACTGGTAACCTGGATTAGGCGAGGAAACGAAGTTCACCTCCTGCGCAAAATGACCACCGTTCAGGCACAGAATGGCAATACTCACCAACAGCAGCACCAGGTTCAGGCACATCACGGAAATACCGCCAACGGCAGTGATACGGGCAATTTTGTTGATGCCTTTTGACGCCACCAGCGTGACCACCACCATCCAGCATACCGCCAGAATCCCGACGACCTGCGTGGAGCTCAGCCCGGCTAACGACCAGACCTGCGTTTTATCGGCACCGAAAAGAAACGTGGAGAATGGCACCCAGACTTTGGCCGCCGTGCTGACCATCCAGACGACATAAGAGGAGAACCACATAAACGTACCGATAAAGGCATAACGCGGGCCGACGCTGTTGTTCATCCAGGAGTAGATCCCGCCCTCTTCTTTCCGGTAAGCCGAGCCCATCTCCGCCATCATCAGCGCAAACGGGATAAAGAAGAACAGAGCCGAAACGATATAAAACGGCGTCGCGCTGTAACCCATCAGATAGAACGCTGACGGGCTGTTGGCAAAACCAAAGACTGAGGTAAATATCATCAGGATGAGCCCGGTGAGGGTCATCTTTTTGAGTGACTGGGACATAGAACCATCCGAAAAGGAATTAAACTGCGCGGATGGTAGCAGATGACCAGACTAATATTGTGGCTATAAGGGGCAAATTAAGAAAAAGACCCGTATATTGATAATATGACAGTTTTTAATGTGGCAGGGCCAAATGACCGAGTAGGCCGGGTAAGCGACAGCGCCACCCGGCAATTCTTTAAGCGCGATCGACCGTAAAGGCAATCACATCGCCAAGCTGCTCTGCGCCCAGGGCCAGCATGACCAGACGGTCAACACCCAGCGCCACGCCGGAGCAATCCGGCAGACCTGCTTTTAATGCTTCAAGCAGATTAACATCAATAGGCTGCTGCGGCAGGCCGCGCGCGGCGCGCTTGCGGTTATCCTGCTCGAAACGCTGCGCCTGCTCGCGGGCGTCCGTCAATTCGTGGAAGCCGTTCGCCAGCTCAATACCTTTGTAATAGACCTCAAAACGCTCTGCCACACGGTGGTCTTCGGTACTGATCTGCGCCAGTGACGCCTGGCTTGCCGGGAAGTGATAGACAAACGTCGGACGGTCTTTGCCAATCTGCGGTTCCACGCCGAAGGTGAACAGCAGCTGCAGCAGCGTGTCGCGGTCCTCTTCGGTATCTGCCACGTTGCTCAGATCCAGTTTTGCCGCCACTTCGCGCAGCAGGGTTTTGTCCGCCGACAGCGGATCGATTTCCAGATGGCGCTGGAAGGCCTGCTGATAAGAGAGCGTTTCCGCTTCTGAGCAATCCAGAACCTGCTGAAGCAGATCGTCCACCTCATTCATCAGGCGGTACATATCATAATGCGGGCGATACCACTCCAGCATGGTGAATTCCGGGTTGTGGTGACGACCCATCTCTTCGTTGCGGAAGCTACGGCACAGCTGATAGACCGGACCACATCCCGCCGCCAGCAGGCGTTTCATGTGGTATTCCGGGCTGGTCATCAGATACAAATTCATGCCCTGAGAGTGGCCGGGGCCAACAAAACGGGTTTCAAACGGGACCAGATGAATATCCGTTACCGTTGCCTGACTCATGCACGGGGTTTCCACCTCCAGGACGCCGCGGTCGGCAAAGAAACGGCGGATCTCCGTCATAATTGCAGCGCGTTTTAACAGATTAGGGATGGATGCGCTCGGCTCCCAGGTGGCCGTTTCGCTCATGAGTTGTTCTCCGATTTCAGACAAGGGCACGAAGTCTACTCGTTAGCAGGGACAGAGACAAATTTTGCGCAGTAAAAAAGCTCATTTCATTTAGGTGAACAATTGCGTGATGCAATTCATCAATCTCAATGATAAATCGCCGGACAGAACAGCAAAAAAATCGAACACGTCAAATTTCCCTGACATCTACACGGTTATACTGTTTTACCCATAAAGGAGCAGTGGAAACGCTTTCGCAATCGTCCTTTTGGACGGGTGAACTACCTTTAGTTTGTCGCGTTGCGAAATAACAAAAATCTGGAGGAATGTCGTGCAAACTTTTCAGGCCGATCTTGCCGTAATAGGCGCTGGCGGGGCTGGATTACGTGCTGCGATTGCTGCAGCGCAAGCTAATCCCAACGCTAAAATCGCATTGATTTCAAAAGTCTATCCAATGCGCAGCCACACGGTGGCCGCAGAAGGAGGATCCGCCGCCGTTGCGCAGGATCATGACAGCTTTGAATACCATTTCCACGACACGGTTGCAGGGGGCGACTGGCTTTGCGAACAGGATGTCGTTGACTACTTTGTGCACCATTGTCCAACGGAGATGACCCAGCTTGAACAGTGGGGATGTCCGTGGAGTCGTCGCCCGGACGGCAGCGTCAACGTTCGTCGCTTCGGCGGCATGAAGATCGAACGTACCTGGTTCGCCGCCGATAAGACCGGCTTCCACATGCTGCACACCCTGTTCCAGACCTCCCTTCAGTTCCCACAAATCCAGCGCTTTGATGAGCATTTCGTTCTCGACATTCTGGTGGATGATGGGCACGCGCGCGGCCTGGTGGCGATGAACATGATGGAAGGCACGCTCGTCCAGATCCGCGCCAGTGCGGTGGTGATGGCGACGGGCGGTGCGGGCCGCGTTTATCGTTATAACACCAACGGCGGCATCGTTACCGGCGACGGTATGGGTATGGCGCTCAGCCACGGCGTGCCGCTGCGCGATATGGAGTTCGTGCAGTATCACCCAACCGGTCTGCCGGGCTCCGGCATTCTGATGACGGAAGGCTGCCGCGGTGAAGGCGGTATTCTGGTCAACAAAAACGGCTACCGCTACCTGCAGGATTACGGCATGGGCCCGGAAACCCCGCTCGGCGAGCCGAAGAACAAGTACATGGAACTCGGCCCGCGCGACAAAGTCTCTCAGGCCTTCTGGCACGAGTGGCGCAAAGGCAACACCATCTCCACACCGCGTGGCGACGTGGTTCACCTCGACCTGCGTCACCTGGGCGAGAAAAAGCTGCTGGAACGTCTGCCGTTCATCTGCGAGCTGGCGAAAGCCTACGTCGGCGTCGATCCGGTGAAAGAGCCGATTCCGGTCCGCCCAACGGCGCACTACACCATGGGCGGGATCGAAACCGACCAGCAGTGCGAAACCCGTATTAAGGGTCTGTTCGCCGTCGGTGAATGTTCCTCCGTGGGCCTGCACGGTGCCAACCGCCTCGGCTCAAACTCGCTGGCCGAGCTGGTGGTCTTTGGCCGCATGGCGGGCGAGCGCGCGATGGAACGAGCGGCAACCGCAGGCGAAGCTAACGGTGCCGCGCTGGATGCGCAGGTCGCAGACGTTGAAAAACGCCTGAAAGATCTGGTGAACCAGGAAGGTAACGAGAACTGGTCTAAGATCCGCGACGAGATGGGCCTGTCGATGGAAGAAGGTTGCGGTATCTACCGTACCCCTGAGCTGATGCAAAAAACCGTCGATAAGCTGGCGGAACTGCAGGAGCGCTTCAAGCGCGTGCGCATCACCGACACCTCCAGCGTCTTCAACACCGACCTGCTCTACACCATCGAGCTGGGCCACGGCCTGAACGTGGCGGAATGTATGGCGCACTCTGCGCTGGCGCGTAAAGAGTCGCGTGGGGCGCACCAGCGTCTTGATGAAGGCTGTACCGAACGTGACGACGTCAACTTCCTGAAACACACTCTCGCCTGGCGCGATGCGGATGGCACCACACGCCTGGACTACAGCGACGTGAAAATCACCACGCTGCCGCCGGCTAAACGCGTGTACGGTGCAGAAGCAGAAGCCGCCGAGAAGAAGGAGAAGGCGAATGGCTGAGATGCAAAAACTGAAAGTTGAAGTGGTGCGCTACAACCCGGAAGTGGATGCCGCACCGCACAGCGCTTTCTATGAAGTTCCTTACGACGAGCAAACCTCCCTGCTGGACGCGCTCGGGTATATCAAAGACAACCTGGCGCCAGACCTGAGCTACCGCTGGTCCTGCCGCATGGCGATCTGCGGCTCCTGCGGCATGATGGTCAACAAGGTGCCGAAGCTGGCCTGTAAGACCTTCCTGCGTGACTACACCAAAGGCATCAAGGTCGAAGCCCTGGGCAACTTCCCTATCGATCGCGATCTGGTGGTCGATATGACCCACTTTATCGAAAGCCTGGAAGCCATTAAGCCTTACATTATTGGCAACCCGCGCACGCCGGATCAGGGGCCAAACAACCAGACTCCAGCTCAGATGGCGAAATACCATCAGTTCTCAGGCTGCATCAACTGCGGTCTTTGCTACGCCGCCTGTCCGCAATTTGGCCTGAACCCCGAGTTCATCGGCCCGGCCGCCATTACCCTGGCGCACCGCTATAACGAAGACAGCCGCGACCACGGTAAAAAAGAACGTATGGCGCAGCTTAACAGCCAGAACGGCGTCTGGACCTGTACCTTTGTGGGTTATTGCTCCGAAGTCTGTCCGAAGCACGTCGACCCGGCCGCCGCCATTCAGCAGGGTAAAGTGGAAAGCTCGAAAGACTTTCTTATCGCTACCCTGAAACCACGCTAAGGAGTGCATGATGACGACTAAACGCAAAGCCTATGTGCGGCCTGTGCCGTCCACCTGGTGGAAAAACCTGCCGTTTTATCGCTTCTACATGCTGCGTGAAGGCACAGCGGTACCGGCGGTCTGGTTCAGCCTTGAGCTGATGTACGGCGTTTTTGCCCTCAAGCATGGCCCGGAAACCTGGGCCAGCTTTGTCGGTTTCCTGCAAAACCCGATCATTGTCATTCTGAACCTGATCGTGCTTGCAGCCGCGCTGCTGCATACCAAAACCTGGTTTGAACTGGCGCCAAAAGCGGCGAACATCATCGTAAAAGGCGAGAAAATGGGGCCAGAGCCGGTGATTAAGGGGCTCTGGGCGGTGACGATTCTGGTCACTGTGGTCATTCTGTTTGTCGCACTGTTCTGGTAAGGAGACTACTGTGATCAATCCAAATCCAAAACGTTCTGACGAGCCGGTCTTCTGGGGCCTCTTTGGCGCAGGCGGCATGTGGAGTGCCATCATTGCCCCCGTCATCATTCTGCTGGTGGGCATTATGCTGCCGCTGGGGCTGTTCCCGGGCGATGCGCTGAGCTACGAACGCGTACTGGCGTTCGCGAGCAGCTTTATCGGCCGCGTGTTCATCTTCCTGATGATCGTCCTGCCGCTGTGGTGTGGCCTGCACCGTATTCACCATGCGATGCATGACCTGAAAATCCATGTACCGAGCGGGAAATGGGTATTCTACGGTCTGGCGACCATCCTGACCGTGGTCACGCTGATTGCCGTGATCACTATCTGACGCCTCTGGCCCGCCATCCGGCGGGCCTTTTATTTCTGCATCTTCCCCACCAGCCATTGAGCAAACTCGCGCATTGCGGGCGTTTCTGCGCGTGACTGCAGCCTCGTGAGCCAGTAGCTGCCAAGGTCAATCTGCGTCGCAAAGGGTTGTACAATGCGCTCACTGTTCAGCAGATGGGTGAACATATCGACAGGGGCAATCGCGATGCCCGTACCTGCCTGCGCGGCTTCCAGCATGGTCACGGACGAATCAAATACCATTACCCGGTGCGTCGGTGAAGGCGGGTTTTCTCCCGCGGCCTGCATCCAGGCGGTCCACTCGTCGCGCCGGTAAGAACGCAGCAGGGTAAACTTCAGGATATCGGCAGGGGTGTGCAACGCGGCTGCAATGTCAGGCGTGCAAAGCGGTGCCAGCGGCGCAGAACAGAGAAATGTCGCTTCCGTGCCGTGCCACGCCCCTCCGCCATAGCGAATGGCGTAATCAAGCCCCTCGGCTGCCGGATCGACGCGATTGTTGTGCGTCGACAGCTGAAGATCGATATGCGGATAGCAGCGACGAAAGTCCGCGAGCTGCGAGAATAACACCCCGGTAGCAAAGGTACCCACCACGCCAATTTTCAGCTTCTCCTGGGCGCGCTGGCTGGCAAAGCGATCCAGCATTCCGGCAATTCGGTCGAACGAGTCATTCAGTACCGGCAGCAAATTCTCGCCTTCCGTGGTCAGCATCAGCCCACGCGAAACGCGGACGAACAGCTGGCAATTAAGGTGCTGCTCCAGCGCCTTTACGTGCTGGCTAATCGCGGAATGGGTGACATTCAGCTCGATAGCGGCATGCGTAAAACTGAGGTGCCTTGCGGCCGCTTCGAAGGCGCGAAGCGAATTAAGCGGAAGATAGCTGCGGGTCATGGTCCCATCCGTTAGAAAAATTAACAGCTAATGCTAAATTTAACCGTTTGTCAGCCACAGTCAAATCCAACAGACTACAGCGGTCTGACGGGCCCGGACACTCCCTTGAACTGCTATTACGGAAGATAACCGATGATGACAAAATCCCTAAGCTGTGCCCTGCTGCTCAGCGTCGCCAGTTCTGCATTCGCCGCACCGATGTCCGAAAAACAGCTGGCTGAGGTGGTGGAACGTACCGTTACGCCGCTGATGAACGCGCAGGCCATTCCGGGTATGGCGGTGGCGGTAATTTATCAGGGTCAGCCACACTACTTTACCTTCGGTAAAGCCGATGTTGCGGCGAACAAACCCGTCACCCCGCAAACCCTGTTTGAGCTGGGCTCTATAAGTAAAACCTTCACCGGCGTACTGGGCGGCGATGCCATTGCCCGGGGTGAAATAGCGCTGGGCGATCCGGTAGCAAAATACTGGCCTGAGCTCACGGGCAAGCAGTGGCAGGGCATTCGCATGCTGGATCTGGCAACCTATACCGCAGGCGGTCTGCCGTTACAGGTGCCGGATGAGGTCACGGATACCGCCTCTCTGCTGCGCTTTTATCAAAACTGGCAGCCGCAGTGGAAGCCGGGCACCACGCGTCTTTACGCTAACGCCAGCATCGGTCTTTTTGGTGCGCTGGCGGTTAAACCTTCCGGCATGAGCTATGAGCAGGCCATGACGACGCGGGTCTTTAAACCCCTCAAGCTGGACCATACCTGGATTAACGTCCCGAAAGCGGAAGAGGCGCATTACGCCTGGGGATACCGTGAGGGTAAAGCGGTCCACGTTTCGCCAGGGATGCTGGACGCGGAAGCCTATGGCGTAAAAACTAACGTGAAGGATATGGCGAGCTGGCTGATAGCCAACATGAAGCCGGATTCTCTTCAGGCTCCCTCACTCAAGCAAGGCATTGCTCTGGCGCAGTCTCGCTACTGGCGCGTGGGGGCTATGTATCAGGGGTTAGGCTGGGAGATGCTCAACTGGCCGGTCGATGCCAAAACCGTCGTCGGAGGCAGTGATAACAAGGTGGCGCTGGCACCATTGCCCGTGGCAGAAGTGAATCCACCCGCGCCGCCGGTCAAGGCCTCCTGGGTCCATAAAACAGGCTCGACGGGCGGGTTTGGCAGCTACGTGGCATTTATTCCTGAAAAGCAGCTCGGCATTGTGATGCTGGCGAATAAAAGCTATCCGAACCCGGCACGCGTTGAGGCGGCATACCGTATCCTCGACGCGCTGCAGTAAAACATTGCCGGGTGGCGGCTTCGCCTTACCCGGCCTACAAAACCACAGTGTGCGGCGAAATTCGCCGCACAATCTTCCGCATTTTTCCTGCTGTCATCTACACTTAACAAAAAACAGTAAGGAAACTCCTATGCGCATTCTGCCTGTTATCGCCGCGGTGACAGCCGCGTTTTTAGTGGTTGCCTGCAGTTCCCCTACCCCGCCTCCTGGCGTCACCGTCGTCACGCCTTTTGATGCACAACGCTTCCTTGGAACATGGTATGAAATCGCGCGCCTCGACCATCGGTTTGAGCAGGGTTTAGAGAAGGTCACGGCGAATTACAGTCCGATGGATGATGGCGGTATTCAGGTGATCAACCGGGGCTATAATCCCGATCGGGAGATGTGGCAGCAGTCGGTGGGAAAAGCGTACTTCACTGGCGACCCGCGACGGGCCGCGCTTAAGGTCTCTTTCTTTGGTCCGTTTTATGGCGGTTATAACGTGATAGCGCTCGACAAAGCGTATCGCCATGCGCTGGTCTGTGGGCCGGATCGCGACTACCTGTGGATACTCTCCCGCACGCCAACTATTTCACCCGAAATGAAGCAGCAGATGCTGGACGTCGCGACCCGGCAAGGGTTTGATGTATCAAAACTTATCTGGGTAAAACAGCCCCATTAGTGGGTGCTGAGCTTAAGCCCAACGATCCCGGCCACAATCAGAGCGAGGCTGGCGATACGCGCCAGACTCGCTGACTCGCCGAGTAGCAAAATGCCGGTGATGGCGGCCCCCACCGCGCCAATACCCGTCCAGACGGCATAAGCCGTTCCCACAGGCAAAGAGCGCATCGCCCAGGATAGCAGAACAATACTGACTATCATGGCGGTAACGGTAATGACGCTGGGCGTCAGGCGGGTAAATCCGTGGGTGTACTTGAGACCAATCGCCCATACCACTTCGAGCAGGCCAGCAATAAAAAGAATAATCCAGGACATGTCAGGCTCCTTAACTTAATGCAAGTTGGGGCCGTCCCCGGTGAAAGAAACGCTTACGGGTCGTCCCGTAAGGCAGAGATTACGCCACCTATTGTGGTTAGCGTGCTATTTTTTTTCAATCCTTTTTTGCTGAACACGTTAAGGCAAGAAATAGCCGCAGTATGGCGCGGAGTTCCGGCTTTTAGCACTCATCCGACTTCTCTATGATGATGTGCTTTCTGATGGCAGGAAGCCAAACCACTAGCCGACTGCGAATAAAATATGTTCAAAATTCTTTTGATTGACCGTTGTCACTTCACCCGCGCGGGGTTTGAAGCATGGCTCAATCATTCCGGTTTGTTCCCGGGACACTACGTAGTGACCGGGCTGAATAATCTGTTTCTTGCCAGAGAACACATTCTGCAATGGAAACCGACGCTGGTTATCGCTGACCTGTACGGCTTCAGGCAGGATATTCACCATTTTCAGCAGCTCTCTTCCCTGCTTAACGCCAGTGAACGATTACCGTTTATTTTGCTGCAGTCGGGAGAGGATAGCGGCATGACCGACTGGCTTGGGAAGTTTCCGGTCTGGTCGTCGCTGTTGAAAAACGCCAGTCTCGAAGAGGTGGCAACGGTTATCAACGACGCGTTAATTTCGCGCGCCAGCGCTGACAGGCCAACGGCGGCAGCCCCTTTGCTGACCCGGCAGGAAGAGAAGGTGTTGACGTTATGGATGGACGGCGCGAGCAATCAAAAAATTGCCGCTCACCTGAGCATCAACGGAAAAACGGTTTATACCTATAAACGCAATATCCGCATGAAATTACATATGGATACGCGTTTTTCTCCGTTCTTGTCCCTGCAGGAATCAGAAAGCTGACGGTACGAAACCCGGCTGGTCCCGTACCGTTTATTCATTACTGCTGAGCTTTTGTTGCCGCACCAGAGATTGCGCTACCACCTTCAGAAATATCCTGACCGACGCCACGCGTGGTATTACAGGCCGTTAACACTGAAGAAAGTACCAGGACTGAAAAGATCGCTGCAATTGTCTTCTTAACCATAATATCTTCCTTTTATAGCCAAAGTTGTTTTGTGTATAGCAACTTAAGAATAGACAAAATCCCGCCGGTTGACGGAAGAGGAAGCATTTTTAGGAAAATTAGACGAACTTAGCTGGCGGCGTGAGAAATGATATGACCCAGATCCTGGATATCTTGTCCCATTCCACGCGTGGTGTTACAGCCAGAAAGCAATGCACTGGAGAGCGCTAACAGAAGCAGAATTTTAACGGTACGTTTCATCATCCCTGCCTGCAAAAAATCGGGCGCAGCGGGCGCTGCGCCTTCAATCATACGTAAATTACTTCACGCGGGATACGTATTCGCCGGAGCGGGTATCCACTTTGATCACTTCGCCAGTCTGTACGAACAGTGGCACTTTCACCACTGCGCCGGTAGACAGTTTGGCTGGCTTACCGCCGGTACCTGCGGTATCACCCTTCAGACCTGGATCGGTTTCAACGATTTCCAGTTCTACGAAGTTTGGTGGGGTCACTGCGATAGGCTGGCCGTTCCACAGGGTCACGATGCACTCAGCCTGATCCAGCAGCCATTTAGCGCTGTCACCTACCGCTTTCTCATCAGCAGACAGCTGTTCGAAAGTGGAGTTGTTCATGAAATGCCAGAACTCGCCATCGTTGTACAGATAGGTCAGGTTCATATCAACAACATCAGCGCCTTCAGCAGAGTCAGTAGACTTGAAGGTTTTCTCAACACGGGTACCGGTCAGCAGACGGCGCAGCTTAACGCGTGCGAATGCCTGGCCTTTACCTGGTTTAACGAATTCGCTGGCTTCAACCGCGTACGGTTCGCCGTCCATCATGATTTTAAGACCAGCACGAAAATCGTTGCTATAGTACGTTGCCATAAGGCCCTCTAAATTTGTTAACTGGTAGCTAAGCCACAAAATGGCGCATATTGTAACCCTAAACACCCCGTCCAGAGAAGATTGGTTATCGCAACTTGCCGATGTAATCACCAGTCCTGATGAATTGCTGCGTCTTTTAGACCTCGATCAGCACCCAGAGTTGCTTGCAGGCCGCGAGGCAAAGCGCCTTTTCGCCCTGCGCGTTCCCCGTGCGTTTGTGGCGCGGATGGAGAAAGGCAACCCCGACGATCCGCTATTAAAACAAACGCTTACTTCGCAGGATGAATTCATTACTGCGCCGGGATACAGCACCGATCCGCTGGAAGAGCAGAACAGCGTGGTGCCGGGTTTACTGCACAAGTATCTCAACCGCGCCCTGCTGCTGGTAAAAGGCGGCTGTGCGGTAAATTGTCGTTATTGCTTCCGTCGGCACTTCCCCTATGCCGAAAACCAGGGCAATAAACGCAACTGGCAGGTCGCGCTGGACTATATCGCCGCCCATCCGGAGCTGGATGAGATTATTTTTTCCGGCGGTGACCCGTTGATGGCGAAAGATCATGAGCTGGACTGGCTGCTGACTCAGCTTGAAGCCATCCCGCACATTAAGCGCCTGCGCATTCATAGCCGCTTACCGATTGTCATTCCGGCACGTATCACCGACGGCCTTGTGGCACGCCTGGAGCAATCTCGCCTGCAGGTGCTGCTGGTGAATCATATTAATCACGCGAACGAAATTGACGATGCGTTTCGCGCGGCGATGGCGCGACTCCGTAAAGCGGGCGTGACGCTGCTGAACCAGAGCGTGCTGCTGCGCGGCGTGAATGACAGCGCCCGCGTGCTGGCCGATCTGAGCAATGCCCTGTTTGATGCGGGCGTGATGCCGTATTACCTGCACGTGCTGGATCGCGTTCAGGGCGCGGCGCATTTCATGGTGACGGATGAAGAAGCCCGGCAGATTATGCGCGAACTGTTAACGCTGGTTTCAGGCTATATGGTGCCGAAGCTGGCACGCGAGATTGGCGGAGAGCCGAGCAAGACGCCGCTCGATTTGCAGCTGCGGCAGCACTAAAAAGGCAGGTGGCGCTACGCTTACATGCCCTACAGGGCCGGGCGCAGCGCCATTAGCACATTACATCAGTTCGGGCACTTATAGACCTGGCCCGTCATCTGGCTGGCGGTCGGCACGAAGCTGGACAGCATACTCTGCGTTGGGCTACTTACGCCGTAAATCACGTTGCCGCCCATTGCCGCAGCCTGATTACGCAGGGCATTCGCCGCTCCGCGCATAGAACCGCCTTCCTCACCGTGCTGACCCGACATCCAGTTACTTTGTTCACCGGTTGCCGTGCCTAACAGCTGGCATTCACTGCCAGGCTTATCTTCCACAAAGCGAACGCCCTGGCCCGCTGCCGACAGCTCATTGCTGGAGCTACAACCCGCCAGCAGCAGTGCTGCCCCTACAATCCCTGCACAGACTTTTACGCGCATGTTATTCCTCGTTTTCAATAAGCTGGACAGTAATTGTCCGTGTGTAAATCTTATACCTAAAAGATGACTAAAAGAAAAACCCCCGCGCATTTCTGCGAGCCAGATTCCGCGAGGCACTCCTCCGACATCTTAAATGAATTCTGATAATAACCTTTGGGATATCGTGTTTTAGCCCCCGATCGTTTTTAGTGATGCAACGTACAACTTTTGTACGCGACTAAAAAAGGAGGTTTTATGAGTGCATCATCCTCAGGAGAGGAAAAAGTGACATGGGTGGGTTATGTGGCGTTTGTACTTACCATCGTTTTTTTCTCGGGCTTTTTCGCCAAAAGCACCGAATGGTGGCGCGTGCTGGATTTTACCGTCTTAAACGGCAGCTTTGGCCCGGTCAACGGCGCTCTGACGTTTCGCGGAACGGGCGGAACGGGGGCGAAAGACGGTTTCCTCTTTGCCCTTGAGCTGGCTCCCTCGGTTATTTTATCGCTTGGTATCATCGCCGTCACCGAAGGTCTGGGCGGGCTGCGTGCCGCACAGCAGCTTATGACCCCCATTTTACGTCCGCTGCTGGGTGTGCCGGGCGTTTGCTCCCTGGCGCTGATAGCCAACCTGCAAAACACCGATGCGGCGGCAGGGATGACCAAAGAGTTAACCGATGAAGGCGCGATTACGGACCAGGAGCGCGCTATTTTCGCCACCTTTCAGACCAGCGGTAGCGCCATCATTACCAACTATTTTTCTTCCGGTGCCGCGCTCTTCACCGTAATCACCATCCCGGTGATTACGCCGCTGGCCGTTATTCTGGTGTTTAAATTCGTTGGCGCGAACGTCCTGCGCCTGTGGATCGCCCACATGGAAAATCGTCGTCTTCAGGAGGAAGAACATGATCGCCCAGCCGCGTAAAAATATCATGGATATGTTTATTGATGGCGCCCGGCGCGGCTTTACCATCGCCACCACCAGCCTCTTGCCAAACGTCGTTATGGCGTTTGTCATCATTCAGGCGCTCAAGGTCACCGGCCTGCTGGATATTGTCGGCAAGATATGCGAGCCAATTATGGCGCTGTGGGGCCTTCCGGGTGCGGCGGCAACGGTTCTTTTGGCCTCGGTGATGAGTATGGGCGGCGGCGTGGGCGTCTGCGCCAGCCTGGTCGCCACCGGCACGCTCAACGGCCACGATGCCACCATCCTGCTGCCCGCCATCTATCTGATGGGCAATCCGGTGCAAAACACCGGCCGCTGCCTGGGTACCGCCGGCGTAAACCCGAAATATTATCCGCATATTATTACTCTTTGTGTCATTAATGCCCTGCTCTCAATGTGGGTGATGCAGCTACTCTTCTGAGGAGATAAAAATGGATTTTTCAGTGCTGAACCCTCACCTTTTCCGCAACGCACATCTCTACGCCCCGGAGGATAAGGGACGTTGCGATCTGCTGATCGCTGCGGGAAAAATCGTGGCGATCGAAAAAGCGAACCACGGAACAACGAGGCCAGACTGCCCGGAAAGCGATCTGGCTGGGGCGGTGGTTTGCCCGGGGTTTATCGACCAGCATGTGCATTTGATCGGTGGCGGCGGCGAGGCGGGCCCTCACACCCGCACGCCAGAGGTTCGCCTGTCTGCACTCGTTGCCGCAGGCATCACCTCGGTTGTTGGCCTGCTAGGCACCGACGGCGTGACCCGGCATCCTGAATCGCTGCTGGCAAAAACGCGGGCCCTTGAACATGAAGGGATCAGCGCATGGATGCTGACGGGGGCGTACGGGCTGCCTTCGCCGACCATCACCGGCAGTGTCGAAAAAGACGTGGCGCTGATTGATAAAATCATTGGCGTGAAATGCGCGATCTCTGACCATCGTTCTTCCGCGCCAGCCGAGGACCAGCTCGCCAGTATGGCTGCCCAGTCACGCGTAGGCGGGCTGTTGGGTGCCAAAGCGGGTATTTCCGTGTTTCACCTCGGCAACAGCCCAAAGCTGCTGGAGCCGCTATTTAGCATCCTGCATAACGCCGACGTTCCCCGCGTGAAACTGCTGCCAACGCACGTAAACCGCGCCCGGGCACTGTTCGATGCCGCGCTGAGCTATGCCCGCGAAGGCGGCTTTATCGACATCACGACCAGTATCAGTGAACCGATTGACGCCGCCAGCGCCATCGTGATGGCCCGCGAGGCGCAGGTGCCGTTTAACCGGCTTACGCTCAGTTCGGACGGCAACGGCAGTCAGCCGAAATTTGATGAGAGCGGCAATCTGGTGGGTATGGGCGTGGCGGGGTTCGAATCCCTGCTCGAAACGCTGCAGCAGCTGGTCAGCCGACATCAGCTGCCGCTGGAAGAGGCGCTTCTTCCCTTTACGCGAAACGTGGCGGCGTTTCTCGGGCTGGAGCATAAGGGACGGATAGCGCCCGGATGCGACGCGGATTTCCTGGTACTGACGGACGATCTGAAGATTCGCGAGGTCTGGGCCAAAGGCCGCCAGATGGTGCGAGAAGGTGCCGTGTGCGTCAAAGGGACTTTCGAATAGCACATAATAAAAAACCCCGGGCATTTCTGCCCGGGGTTCGTTCTGAGAGGTTCAGAACAACATGATTACATCATGCCGCCCATTCCACCCATGCCGCCCATGCCAGCAGCACCTAAGTCAGGCGCATCGCCTTTAGGCAGGTCGGTCACCATGCACTCGGTGGTGATCATCAGACCAGCAACAGAGGCCGCGTACTGCAGAGCAGAACGGGTCACTTTAGTTGGGTCCAGGATACCGAAGTCGATCATGTTGCCGTATTCTTCAGTTGCCGCGTTGTAACCGTAGTTACCTTCGCCCGCTTTCACCTTGTTCGCCACCACAGATGGCTCTTCACCGGCGTTAGACACGATCTGACGCAGAGGCGCTTCCATTGCGCGCAGCGCAACTTTGATACCCACGTTCTGGTCTTCGTTCTGAGCGGTCAGGCCAGCCAGTTTAGCGGCAACGCGCACCAGCGCAACGCCACCACCCGCAACCACGCCTTCTTCTACCGCAGCACGGGTCGCGTGCAGGGCATCGTCAACGCGCGCTTTTTTCTCTTTCATTTCAACTTCGGTCGCAGCACCGACTTTGATTACCGCAACGCCGCCTGCCAGTTTCGCTACGCGCTCCTGCAGTTTTTCACGGTCGTAATCGGAAGTCGCTTCTTCGATCTGCTTACGGATCTGACCAACGCGGCCCTGAATAGCGGCTTCTTCACCTACGCCATCGATGATGGTGGTGGTGTCTTTGTTGATCACAACGCGTTTCGCCTGGCCCAGGTCTTCCAGGGTCGCTTTTTCCAGCTCCATACCGATCTCTTCAGAGATGACGGTACCGCCGGTCAGGGTAGCGATATCCTGCAGCATCGCTTTACGACGATCGCCGAAGCCAGGTGCTTTAACCGCAGCCACTTTCACGATGCCGCGCATGGTGTTAACCACCAGGGTCGCCAGCGCTTCGCCTTCAACATCTTCAGCGATGATAACCAGCGGTTTGCCTGCTTTCGCAACGGCTTCCAGCACTGGCAGCATTTCGCGGATGTTGGAGATTTTTTTGTCAGCCAGCAGGATGAACGGGCTTTCCAGCTCAACAGCGCCAGTCTCTGGCTTGTTGATGAAGTATGGGGACAGGTAACCGCGGTCGAACTGCATACCTTCAACCACGTCCAGTTCGTCTTCCAGACCGGTACCGTCTTCAACGGTGATTACGCCTTCTTTACCGACTTTGTCCATCGCTTCCGCGATCAGTTTACCTACGGTTTCGTCGGAGTTAGCGGAGATGGTACCAACCTGAGCAATCGCTTTAGAGTCAGAGCACGGTACGGACAGCGCTTTCAGTTCTTCCACAGCGGAGGCGACAGCTTTGTCGATACCACGTTTCAGATCCATTGGGTTCATGCCCGCCGCAACGGCTTTCAGACCTTCGGTGATGATGGCCTGCGCCAGAACGGTCGCGGTGGTGGTACCGTCGCCTGCAGCGTCGTTCGCTTTAGAGGCCACTTCTTTCACCATCTGCGCACCCATGTTTTCGAACTTGTCTTCCAGCTCGATTTCACGTGCTACGGAAACACCGTCTTTGGTGATGGTTGGCGCGCCGAAGGATTTATCCAGCACTACGTTACGGCCTTTCGGGCCCAGGGTCACTTTAACTGCATCTGCCAGTACGTTTACGCCGCGGAGCATTTTTACACGAGCGTCGTTACCGAATTTTACGTCTTTAGCTGCCATGTTCTTATTTCCTCAAATTCTCGTGCGTAAATTACGCTTCAACAATTGCCAGAATGTCGCTCTCGGACATGATCAACACTTCTTCATTGTCGATCTTCTCGGATTTCACGCCGTAGCCATCGTTGAAAATTACGATGTCACCAACTTTAACGTCCAGTGGCTGCACAGTTCCGTTTTCCAGGATGCGGCCCTTACCGACAGCGATGATTTCGCCACGCGTTGATTTGGCTGCTGCAGAACCGGTCAGAACGATGCCGCCAGCAGACTTGGTTTCAACTTCTTTACGTTTGACGATCACACGATCATGTAACGGACGAATACTCATTGATAGCTCTCCTTTGAGAAAGTCATTATCAGTTATGGATGACGCCGGCCCGCATGCGGTTTTCCGACTAGTGCCCTGAGAGATGGGGATAGCTTTTTACCCCTTCAAGGGGGAGCTGAAAAAAAATTTTGCGAAAGTGTTACCATCGCCTCTCTTTTGGAATTGGCAGGACGATGTCAATGAGTGGACTCAAGCAAGAGTTGGGGCTGGCGCAGGGCGTCGGCCTGCTCTCAACCTCCTTGTTAGGAACGGGCGTGTTCGCCGTACCTGCACTGGCGGCACTGGTAGCCGGAAATAACAGTCTGTGGGCGTGGCCCGTTCTGATTGTATTGGTTTTCCCGATTGCCATTGTGTTTGCCATCCTGGGGCGGCATTTCCCCAGCGCGGGCGGCGTGGCGCATTTTGTCGGGCTGGCATTTGGCCCGCGACTGGAGCGTGTGACCGGCTGGCTGTTTCTCTCCGTTATTCCGGTTGGGCTTCCTGCGGCGCTGCACATTGCAACCGGCTTTGGCCAGGCGCTGTTTGGCTGGCATGACGAGCAGTTGCTGTTGGCCGAACTGGGTACGCTGGCTATCGTCTGGTGGGTGGGTTCACGCGGAGCCCGCTCCAGCGCCAACCTGCAGACACTGGTTGCGGTGCTGATTGTCGCGCTCGTTGCCGCTATCTGGTGGGCGGGCGATATCACCGTAAAAGAGATTCCCTTCCCGGCCGTGACAGACGTCGACCACTCACAGCTTTTTGCCGCGCTCTCCGTCATGTTCTGGTGTTTTGTCGGTCTGGAAGCCTTTGCCCATCTGGCGTCGGAATTTAAGCAGCCTGAACGTGATTTCCCCCGCGCACTGATGATCGGCCTGCTGCTGGCAGGCACGGTGTACTGGGCGTGTACCGTGCTCGTGTTGCACTTCAAGGCTTTCGGAGCCGATCTCGCCGCCGCGGCATCGCTGCCGGGTATCGTGGTTGAACTGTTTGGTGTGAAGGCGCTGTGGATCGCCTGCGTTATCGGCTATCTGGCCTGTTTTGCCAGCCTCAACATTTATATCCAGAGCTTTGCCCGTCTGGTGTGGTCTCAGGCGCTTTACAGACCTGATAACCGCCTCGCGCGCCTGTCTAAACGCCAGCTGCCGCTGAATGCCCTGAATGCCGTACTGGGCTGCTGCGTGCTGAGTACGCTGTGCATTTACGCCCTGAAGATCAATCTGGATACGCTGCTCGTCTACGCCAACGGCATTTTCATCATGATCTACCTGCTGTGCATGCTGGCAGGTTGTCGTCTGCTGAAAGGCCGTTATAAAGCACTGGCGTTTGTTGGTGGGCTGCTGTGCCTGCTGTTGCTGGCGATGGTGGGGTGGAAAAGTATGTACGCCATCGTCATGCTGGCGGTGTTGTGGCTGGCGCTTTAGTAGGCCCGGTAAGCGAAGCGCCACCGGGCAACAAAATCACCGATCGTCTTTGTGATCCAGACGGTCGTGCTGTTCATCCTTACGCTGATATTCCCCTTCAAACGTGTCGCCTGGCCCGGTGCTGAACCCACCGCCCGGCATACGGCTAAAGCGCAGATGCGGCAGCAGCTTCATGGTCAGGTGCTTTTGCACCGGCGGCAGAAGCAGCAGAAGGCCGAGGAAGTCGGTAAAGAACCCGGGCAGAATCAGCAGCAGCCCCGCAATAATCAACGACACGCTTTTGATCATCTCTTCCGCCGGGCTTTCGCCTGCGGCCATCTTTTGCTGCATTATCAGGAAATTTTTGAAACCCTGATTACGCACCAGCGACATGCCGATGACGGAGGTGAAAATCACCAGAATCAGCGTCAGCAGGACGCCCAGCACATGGGCAACCTGGATGAAAATGGAAATCTCAATGTAAACATAGAGAAAGAAAGCAATAAACGGTATCCAGCGCACTGGCATCTCCTGTGTGGCAGAGGCCATCGGCCCCTGTCTGAATGTGTTCGCGACGCGCGTTTGTATGAGATGGTGACGGTTAGCGAAAATTCAATCAGTTTGCACGGATATTTTTTTTGGAAATATTAAAGCGGTGACCCATTTCACAGATTAATAATTATCATGGAATCGGCTCGATAATAAGTGATCCAGCTTACGGCAATTCGCTATCATCAGCATATGATCTCGAGCATCTGGCTGATTGAGGGAATAATCGTCGGTCAGAAAATATTCAAAACCACATAAATACTGTGTGTTTAGTACAATCCATCGGCAGCTTGAAAAGAAGGTTCACATGTTAAACAACATTCGTATCGAAGAAGACTTGTTGGGTACCAGGGAAGTTCCAGCGGATGCCTACTACGGTGTCCACACTCTGAGAGCGATTGAAAACTTCTACATCAGCAACAGCAAAATCAGCGACATCCCTGAGTTTGTTCGTGGCATGGTGATGGTGAAGAAAGCCGCAGCCCTGGCCAACAAAGAGCTGCAAACCATTCCTAAAAGCGCGGCAAATGCGATTATCGCAGCCTGCGATGAAGTGCTGAACAACGGCAAATGCATGGATCAGTTCCCGGTTGACGTCTATCAGGGCGGCGCGGGCACCTCCGTCAACATGAATACCAACGAAGTACTGGCAAACATTGGCCTGGAGCTGATGGGTCACCAGAAAGGTGAATACCAGTACCTGAACCCGAACGACCATGTCAACAAATGCCAGTCCACCAACGACGCCTACCCTACCGGCTTCCGTATCGCGGTGTATGCCTCCGTGGTGAAACTGGTGGATGCGATCAACCAGCTGGGTGATGGCTTCCAGCGTAAAGCGGTTGAGTTCCAGGACATTCTGAAAATGGGTCGTACCCAGCTGCAGGATGCGGTGCCGATGACCCTCGGCCAGGAATTCCACGCGTTTAACGTCCTGCTGAACGAAGAGACTAAAAATCTGCTGCGCACCTCCGAGCTGCTGCTGGAAGTGAACCTGGGCGCTACCGCCATCGGTACGCGTCTGAACACCCCGGATGGCTATCAGCAGCTGGCGGTACAGAAGCTGGCTGAAGTGTCCAACCTGCCGGTTGTGCCTGCAGAAGACCTGATTGAAGCGACCTCCGACTGCGGCGCCTACGTCATGGTACACAGCGCGCTGAAACGTCTGGCGGTGAAACTGTCCAAAATTTGTAACGACCTGCGCCTGCTCTCTTCCGGCCCGCGCGCTGGCCTGAACGAAATCAACCTGCCAGAACTGCAGGCAGGTTCGTCCATCATGCCAGCCAAGGTGAACCCGGTCGTGCCAGAAGTAGTGAATCAGGTTTGCTTCAAAGTCATCGGTAACGATACGACCGTGACCATGGCCTCTGAAGCGGGTCAGCTGCAGCTGAACGTGATGGAGCCAGTCATTGGCCAGGCGATGTTTGAATCTATCCACATTCTGACCAACGCCTGCTACAACCTGCTGGAAAAATGCATCAACGGCATCACGGCGAATAAAGAAGTCTGCGAGGGTTATGTCTATAACTCCATCGGGATCGTCACCTACCTCAACCCGTTCATCGGGCACCATAACGGCGACATCGTCGGTAAGATTTGCGCCGAAACCGGTAAGAGCGTGCGCGAAGTGGTGCTGGAGCGCGGGCTGTTGACCGAAGCCGAGCTGGACGATATTTTCTCAGCCCAGAACCTGATGCACCCGGCCTATAAAGCGAAACGATATACCGATGAAAGCGAACAGTAACCGTTCAGGCTAGGCTTCTTAAGGCACGTCACTTGTGACGTGCCTTTTTTCTTTTTAGGCGTTACCAAAATACAACAATTCAATATCAACTTGTTAATAAGCAAGGCAGGTCCTTATGTTTGGAGCAGAACTCGTCATCGTCTTGTTGGCGATTTATTTGGGAGCACGACTCGGGGGTATCGGCATCGGTTTTGCCGGCGGTCTTGGAGTGCTCGTTCTTACCCTTATCTTTCAGATTAAACCCGGCGCAATCCCGTTCGACGTTATCGAAATCATCATGGCAGTCATTGCCGCTATTGCCGCCATGCAGGTGGCAGGCGGTATGGACTACCTGGTGAGCCTGGCGGAGCGCATGCTACGCCGCCACCCGAAATACATAACCTTCCTTGCTCCGCTGGTGACCTGGTTTATGACCATTCTCGCCGGTACTGGCCACACCGCTTTCTCCACGTTACCGGTGATTACCGAAGTGGCGAAAGAACAGGGTATCCGTCCGTCGCGTCCGCTCTCTATTGCCGTCGTCGCGTCCCAGATCGCGATTACCGCCTCGCCGATTTCCGCGGCGGTGGTCTTCTTCGCCGGTATCCTGGAGCCGATGGGCGTGAGCTACCTGACGCTGCTGGCGATCTGCATTCCGGTGACGCTGATTGCGGTGATGATTACCGCCGTGCTGTGTAACTTCCTCGGTGCTGAACTGAAAGACGATCCGGTTTATCAGGAGCGTCTGGCAAAAGGTGAAGTGAGCCTGCGCGGCAGTCAGGTCTTCGAACTGAAGCCACATGCGAAACGCTCCGTGCTGCTGTTTCTGATTGGTATTGTTGCCGTCATGTTCTATGCGACCGCCATCAGCGATACCGTGGGGCTGATCCAGAACCCGGTCCTGCCGCGTAACGAAGCGATTGTGGTGTTCATGCTGACCATCGCGACGCTGATTAGCATCACCTGTAAAATTGATACCAGCGAAGTGCTGAACGCCAGCACCTTCAAATCCGGTATGAGCGCCTGCGTGTGCGTACTGGGTGTGGCGTGGCTTGGCGATACCTTCGTGAAAGCGCACATCAGTGATATCCAGACCGTCGCTGGTGACCTGCTGCACAACTATCCGTGGCTGCTGGCTGTCGTGCTGTTCTTCGCGGCTACTCTGCTTTACTCCCAGGCGGCGACCACCAAAGCGCTGATGCCTGCGGCGCTGATGCTGGGTGTGACGCCGCTGACGGCAATTGCCTCTTTTGCGGCGGTTTCTGCCCTGTTCGTATTGCCAACCTACCCAACCCTGCTGGCGGCGGTGGAGATGGACGACACCGGCTCAACCCGTATCGGTAAGTACGTGTTTAACCACGCGTTCCTCATCCCGGGCGTGGTGGCGATTACGCTTTGCGTGATCCTCGGCTTTATCATCGGCGGCATTGTGCTGTAAACGGTTAGCCGTTGTAAAAATAGTTAAAATCGGGCCGCTCAGCGGCCCGTTTCATTAATGACCAGTCGTCTTGCGTGATATAGTGAAGACTTTCGTGATGAGGAGGTCGACTTGTGAACACGCCTGATGCCGTTGTCGTACTGTGCACCGCCCCTGATGAAGCTTCTGCCCAGGATCTCGCCGCCAAAGTGCTGGCCGAAAAACGGGCAGCCTGCGTCACGCTCCTCCCCGGCGCTACCTCTCTTTACTATTGGGAAGGTAAGCTGGAGCAAGAGTACGAAGTCCAGATGTTGCTTAAAACCAATCTGGCGAATCAGCAGGCACTCCTCGACTGCCTCAAATCTCATCATCCTTACCAAACCCCGGAACTGCTGGTCTTGCCAGTGGTTCATGGCGATAACGACTATCTCTCATGGCTCAACGCTTCCTTACGCTGATCCTGCTGCTTTGCAGCACATCAGTTTTTGCCGGGCTGTTTGACGCGCCCGGCCGTTCGAACTTCATTCCTGCCGATCGGGCGTTTGTTTTCGATTTCCAGCAAAACCAGCACGACCTTACGCTCAACTGGCAGGTGAAAGAGGGCTATTACCTCTATCGCAAGCAGGTGAGCATTACGCCTGCTCAGGCCAGCGTGGGCGCATTACAGATGCCCGCTGGCGAGTGGCATGAAGATGAGTTTTACGGCAAAAGCGAAATCTATCGCCAGCGCCTGAGTGTGCCCGTTACGGTGAACCAGGCGGATAAAGGCGCGACCCTGACGGTGACCTACCAGGGATGCGCGGATGCCGGATTCTGCTATCCGCCGGAAACAAAGGTGGTTCCGCTTAGTGAGGTGAAAGCGTCGCCCACGATTTCACCTCTTCCTTCAGGCGAGAAGCATGAGGATACCGCTGACCTTCCGTTCTCCGCGCTGTGGGCCTTACTGATTGGCATTGGCATTGCCTTTACCCCCTGCGTGCTGCCGATGTATCCGCTCATCTCTGGCATCGTACTGGGCGGCAAACAGCGCCTTTCCACCGCACGCGCGCTGCTGCTGGCCTTTATTTACGTGCAGGGTATGGCGCTGACCTACACGGCGCTCGGCCTTGTGGTCGCCGCTGCCGGGTTGCAGTTCCAGGCCGCACTTCAGCACCCTTATGTGCTGATTGGCCTGTCGGCGATATTTATTCTGCTGGCACTGTCGATGTTTGGCCTGTTCACGCTGCAGTTACCGTCTGCTCTGCAAACCCGCTTAACGCTGATGAGTAATCGTCAGCAGGGAGGCTCGGCAGGCGGCGTGTTTATGATGGGGGCCATCGCCGGACTGATTTGCTCCCCTTGCACCACTGCCCCGCTGAGCGCCATCCTGCTCTATATTGCCCAGAGCGGCAATCTGTGGCTCGGCGGCGGTACGCTGTACCTTTATGCGCTGGGCATGGGCCTGCCGCTCATTCTGGTCACGGTTTTTGGCAACCGCCTGCTGCCGAAGAGCGGCCCGTGGATGGAGACGGTGAAAACCGCATTTGGTTTTGTGATTCTGGCGCTGCCGGTGTTTCTGCTGGAACGCATTACGGGTGACGTCTGGGGCACTCGCCTGTGGGCGATGCTCGGCGTAGCGTTCTTCTCCTGGGCATTTATCGTCAGTCTGGGGGCCAAAAAAGCGTGGATGCGACTGGTGCAAATCCTCCTGCTCGCCGCCGCGCTGGTGAGCGTGCGTCCTCTGCAGGATTGGGCGTTCGGCTCGCCGGTCGGCCAGACGCAGGCGCATTTGAACTTTATGCAGATTAAGAACGTCGATGAGCTCAACATCGCGCTTGCGCAGGCGAAGGGCAAACCGGTGATGCTCGATCTCTATGCCGACTGGTGCGTCGCCTGCAAAGAGTTTGAAAAATACACCTTTAGCGATCCGCAGGTGCAAAACGCCCTGAAAGAGACGGTTCTGCTCCAGGCGAACGTGACAGCCAATAGTGCGCAGGATAAGGCTCTGCTAAAACAGCTAAACGTGCTCGGGCTGCCAACCATTCTGTTCTTCAATCAACAGGGTCAGGAGCAGCCAGAACAGCGTGTAACCGGGTTTATGGATGCAGCGGCATTTAGCGCGCATTTGCGCAATCGCCAACCGTAAACAACACTTTAAACGGAACATACCGTTGGGAATAGCGGAGGAGATAACCGTGCAACGTGAAGACGTACTGGGACAAGCCCTGCAATTACTTGAGATTTATGGGATCGCCAGCACCACGCTTGAGATGGTAGCCGACCGTATCGATTACCCCCTGGATGATCTTAAGCGCTTCTGGCCGGATAAAGAGGCGCTCGTTTATGATGCTCTGCGCTATCTCAGCCAGCAGGTTGATATCTGGCGCAGGCAGCTGATGCTGAATGAAGAACTGACTGCGGAACAAAAGCTGCTGGCGCGCTATACCGCCCTGACGGAATGTGTCAGCAACAACCGCTATCCGGGCTGCCTGTTTATTGCGGCCTGTACGTTCTATCCCGATCCCGACCATCCTGTCCATCAGTTGGCGGATCAGCAAAAACGGGCTGCGCATGACTTCACTCACGAGCTGCTGACCCGTCTTGAAGTGGATGACCCGGCAATGGTGGCGAAACAGATGGAGCTGGTGCTGGAGGGCTGCCTGAGCCGCATGCTGGTGAACCGTAGCCAGGCCGATGTGGATACGGCGCACCGACTGGCAGAAGATATTCTGCGCTTTGCTCAGTGCCGTATGGGCGGGGCGTTAACGTAAGCGAACCTGTTAAATTTGACGTATTCGACGCGTAAACCATCAGATTGCCGCAAAGTTAAGCAATTGAACAGCTTTCCCCGAAATAATGTTGACGATAAGGCGCGATTGCGGTTTAATGCGCTCCGTTGCCCGGATAGCTCAGTCGGTAGAGCAGGGGATTGAAAATCCCCGTGTCCTTGGTTCGATTCCGAGTCCGGGCACCAATATTCATAAGGCCTCGCTGCAAAGCGGGGCTTTTTCCTTTTCTGGCTACGGTAGATTTCTGGTCGTTGCAACACGTTATTTGTTTGCTGGATTTCTCGCCATTTTCGCAGATGTTCGTTACTTTTACACACCTCAACACCCTCTGATGTGTCTCTTCCTTACCCCACTGCTACGGTCTTTCTACGGTCCTCTACGGTTCCTTTCTCTAAGATTATTCATAATGAAGCAGAGAATACGGGGGAAATGGGGGATTTCATAATTTACTTTATTTAACAACAAATTACCTTCCATTACCCCCGAGGGAAGACCGGGGAGACTCCTCTTCAGGCAAGGGGGAAGAACTCAGCGTTATCAACTCCCCTTGTCAGTCGGGTGTTTCCACCATCTACTCCACCTGTAATATTCTTTTTTTCACCTTATGATTCTTCGCATCAGCAAAATCCCCCGCTTTCCACGTCATTAAAAAATGACTCAGCCCCATCGGAATTCCTTACCTGAACATAAACTTTGAACTGTAATACTTACATTAAACAATGTGTATTACCGATTTAAAATAGCCATAACCCAGCCCCTTTATAAGGGGCTAGATTTTGTTAGAAAATAATATTACTTATATCAGAAATAGCATTCAAAGATCCTCTATAGTCGCTCCCTGTTTTAGGAAGAATGTAAGAGTATCTGGAATCACCATTATATACTAACTTCCAATGCTTACCTTCCTCAGACAACTCAAACCCAAGTTCCTTAAGCTGCCTTGACGTTGCCTTATCCATACTCCTGTAGCCATTAAGTGCTCTTTTCAAATGAGTTTGACGCGAATTTGCTTCCATAGTTTGAGGGTTATTGGAAATTAAAGAAGATAATATATGATTACTTCGACTACCCTCTTTCGTATTCACAATAGCAACCTTCAGTGCTTCTATTATTACATCTTTGATCTCACCATTGAAAAAGTCAGTTTCTTCCCCTGCATTCATTACTATACTTCCTTGAGCTGAAGCTTGTGATTGAAGCATTCGAACACGATATTCTAAAGATAATATATTACTTTTGAGTTCTTCTATTGTTTCATCTTTTGCAACATTATCGGCCTCATACAAACCCATCAATTCACTTGTGTATTCACCTCTAATCTTAAGTGTATTAATAGAATCCTTAGTTCTTCTTTTTTGTATTTCACTCCATCCCCCCTCAGAGACGGGAGCCATTGTAGATGTGGCTTTTACGACATCATCAAATAATTCATCCTCAAACTCCTTCGCTGTTTTCTCACCCCGACGGTAAAAGGAGATATTTTGTCCTCGCGGCCAGTAAATTCCGACTGCACCTGCGTAAGCATTTTTAGAATTTGTCTCATTTTTTAGTTTTATTGAAAACATTTTCTCACGAGGTTCAATTAGAACATGAGCTATGCCACACACCTTTCTTGCTAATCGCTCAGGAATAATGTTATGAGGATGTTCATTGTAAAAATATTTCGAACTGACATAGATTATTGGCAGCCTGTTTTCAGTTTCTCCATTGATAACTTTTGCCGCCAACTTTAAATGCTCTTCAGAATTCGAAAGGTAATCAGGTTCTATTGATGTTTTGAAGGCATCATCCAAACCACCAGAAAATTTATCTATCAACCTAATTACTATCAAAGGTTTTTTAGGTTGAGGTGCTAAATACGCAGCCTCCTGACTAACCACACTTGATTCAACTTGGATCCATACCGTATTATTTATTAAGTTCTTATTTATAGATATATCAGTTACCCATTTGTGTGGTTCGGAAATTTTAGAATATCTGAAGCAACCTAACTGAACATCTTGGTTGCCATGAGTAATTACATCAATCCTTTCATTACTTGACTCTACATAAAAATCTTCACTAAGATAGTCACACGCCAATTGTGCAGGTATAAAGTTTGTGTGTGGTGATTCATGAATCCAAGAAAAGCACTCATTGAATACATCGTCAAATAAAACATCATTCGAAACATAGAAACCAGTGGAGAAAAACTTCATTGACATTGTCCTTTTGATATGAGGTTACCTTAAGAAGATAATGAAAATTAAATTTAAAATCAACCCACAAGCCCTCCCTTCCCAAAAAAAACAACTATATCAACTGAGATAGGGGGGTCAGAACAAAGACGATGTATTCCACATAATCATGAAATAAACCTACAACACCAAAATTAAAAAATGTAGCCCTATAAAAAACAACACCTACTAAATTAATGATTAATCATTAATGCAGAAGCATGCTCTCAAAATAAGCACATACTCTCCAATAAGGTATTTCTGGATAATGTCGACCATATATGTAATTAAAATCAATCAAAGCACATATTATTTTTTTGAATACATCCCCCACCGGTATTTTTTCCATTAAGACCAGAAACAGACCGTAACACCTATTTTTGCGGCATTTCTCGTCTTCATTCATCTCATGTGGCACCTGTATTCCCTTCGCCACGCTAGAAAATCAACTCAGCCATTAACAGCGCCGTGCCGGGGATGGGTCAACCCTGACGTTCTTTACACCAGTCACAGGAGGTAATATGTCCAGCGCGAAACGCTTCCGTTTTACTAATCAGCTCATTAAATCCCTGCCCCCTAACACATCCGATGCACGCAGTACCGATGCCGAATACAGCGACACCGAGATTTCCGGCCTCAAGTGTCTGGTCAGCAGAAGAGAAGGTCGTAAAAAGTTTTTGCTACGCTACCTTTATCATGGACGAAAACGCGCCATCGCCATTGGTCACTGGCCTGAAGTGGACGTCAATCTTGCTCGTCAGATTGCCATAGAACACAAACGTTCCCTTGCCACCGGCACTGACCCTAAGCAGGAGCGTGAAAACAAGAGAATGGAGCTGACGTTCGATGAACTCTTTAATCAGCATTATCTGCCATGGGCAAAATCCGCTAAACGCAGTTGGGGAAAGGATGTTCAGCGCTACCGCGATCATATCCGTCCCGCCATTGGTCAGAGGCTGCTGAGCGATATCACACCAGCGAGCATTCTGCGCCTTCAGCAGACGTTAAGTACTTCCCTGTCAGCGGCTACCTGTAACCGTGTCATCGTACTCATTAAAGCCGTCTTTACATGGGCCGGAAGGCAAAGCATGACCTCTGTTCATCCGGCAAGGGTGGTACAGCTACTCAGGGAGAACAACGCCCGACAGCGTTATTTTACCGAGGACGAAATTCGTCGTATTTTTCTCTCCGCCGATAACGATACCAGCCCTGTAGCTGCCCGCTATGTCAAACTGCTGTTACTGACCGGCCTTCGTCGTGATGAGCTGCGTCTGGCTAAGTGGGAGCATGTTGACCCGGTTAAACGCACCCTGTGGCTCCCTGAAACCAAGAATGGCTATGGACGGATTGTTCACCTTAACTCACTGGCGATGGACGTAATCAGAACGCTGCCAACGCAGCGGGGAAATCCGTGGTTGTTTATTGGTAAAAAACAGGGAATGCCGCTGAGTAACCCGGTTAAAGCCTTTCAGCGTATCGTGCGTCGGGCGGGAATTTTCGACAAGGAAGTGTGTATTCATACCTGCCGCCATTCGGTTGCCGCCCTCATCGTGTCCTACGGCGGAACACTGTATGACGTTCAGGCTCAACTGGGGCACCGCAGCAGTCAGTCTTCACAACGGTATGCGCATCTTCATCCTCAGCGCTTACAGAACACCAGTCAGTTACTGGCGGAAAGGATAACGGCTCAGCTACCGTCCTTGTGATAACAGAAAAGCAGAGGCAAATGCCCCTGCTTTTTTTACTGTTCAGCCATCAGTCAGAACGGGATATTCTCATAAGCGGCCCCATATTCTTCATCCGGCACCCGGTTATCATCATATCTGTTATAGAGTTCACGAGCACACTCGCGCGCGTCTTTAATAGACATACGAGGGAACCTGCCGAGGGGTTCATAATAGCAGGCCCCTCTAAGCGTATAACGAGCCAGGAATTTAATCTGACCGTTGGCAATGACGGCCCGGAGCGCCGGCTCACTGCCATCGAAGATTTCACGAGAAATGTCGTGATACAGGCACTCCGCCAGTGTGTTAACCAGAGCGTAATCATTGAATGAGGTTTTTTCTTCATTTTCGCTGCTGATAGCGTGAGGAAAACCGTCATAGTACTGGTCTGATTCAAAAATCATACATCACCTTCTATTCGTTGTTATTCAGTCAAAATGGTTTTATTCAGGGTTAAAATTCGGTCATCACATTGCATTTCAGAAACGCTTTTTTGACCTGGTAGTAAGACTGCGCCATCGTCTTCAGCGCTCTTTTTTTATAGTGTCCGGCACTTTCGCCAAGCAGATAACCGGAACGCTCTAACGGTCTGGCCACATCAACGGTCTTAAGTCCCTTTTCAGAACAGAGCTTTTCAAACACCGATTCATAAATCAGGAAGTCGCCGGTTTTGTAATGGACGAATCCCCACATATCTCCCGGGCATCGGGCATGTTCGTCACGCAGGGTGATAAAGTGCCTGCTGCTTTTTGTCACCAGCGTCAGCTGAAGCTCCTCCAGCATGTTACGCACCGGGTTATACTGATTCTGGTTATCATCCAGCCAGCGTCGTGCAGCGGACATAACGGATTCAGCCACCGCATCGCTTTCGAAAGGTAAAAGGCCATATTTCAGCGCCTTCTCTCCTGCCAGCCATACCAGCGCAAATCTTTTCAGTCCGCGCCGCTGAACGCGGGTAATATCACGCCCCTCATCCCTCAGGGCCTCTTCCAGTGCGTTACAGCAGGCATCTGTCTGTTCCTGGAGCCAGGATGAAAACTCTGCGTAGGTGCGAAGACCGCCAGCCGTATTTTTCCCGGATAACAGTTTGCCGATAAATGCAGGCCCGGCATGACCATAAGCCTCTGCCAGCCCCGTCTTCAGTGCATCTGCACGGGCACGTGTTTCTGATACCGGTTCATCCGGTTTTTGAGCATCCTCAGGCAACAGTTCCATACTGATGGCCCTGTGCTCCTGCCCTCCCTGTAACACGGCTTTCTGTTCAGCCAGCTTTTCGGAGATTGACATCTCACCGGTGGAGAGAATAAACATGCGCCATTTAAACGGCTCATCTGCCGTCAGGCCACGGTTCAGGCGCTCTTTTGCCGTACCTGACGTAATGTTGTAAAGCAGTGAGGAAAGTTGCTTATGATTACTCGCACCCAGTTCATCGACGCAGGCGACCAGACCAGAATAGTCAGCGAGAAGGCGCTCCATCGCGTTAGGCGTGGTATTCCAGCGAATAATATTTACATTCCCCCCACTACCCGGCTCGCTGCCATCACCATGGACCGATGCAGCCAGCATCAGGAGAAGCGTTTTACCGGTGGTGGATACGCCGTGAAAATGAAACATGCCCACATCCATACCGGCAGGAACCAGAAGCATCGAAGCAAAGGACGCACTCAGCGCAAAGGTCTGCGCCCAGCCATGGACATTTTCCCGGATGAGGTTAATCCACTCCTCCAGAGCCCCACCTTTGTGCAGTCCGGGACGCACGCGGAATCCCGGCAGCAGATAATCAAACCCGGTCAGAGAGGTCACAACGGGCTCATAACCATGTAAAAAGGCCATATCCTCCGAAACGAATCCCATCGCATCTGCCATCAGATAGACAGGCAGCGGTAAACTCCGGCAGCGCTGAAGAAAACGGTCAAAAAGGGCAAACTGCTGTGGAGAGGAGCCAACACAAAATCCACGATCTGCCAGTTTGCCTACTACCTGAGCACCGCTCTGAACAATATCCTCAAAGCGCACCAGGGCCTTAACATACTTACCCAGCCCGTTACCGGTCATAAGGCGAATCCCAAGACTGGACTCCTTATCTTTCCCGCAAAACAGGGCGACAGGCACAACTGGCGTACCGCAAACCAGCACAGGTTTCTGTCCACCGATGAAGAAAAGGCCATCAGCCGTATTCACATAATGCCGTGGCAGCCCATCACTAATACCGAGTGAAGCGATATCATCTTCACCGACTTCAGTCTTTTCAGCACGCCTGATAATTGCCTCCGACATTTTGGTGAAATTTTTATCGCGGTCAGCAAAAACGCGAATACGCTTAATCCCGGAAACCTTAGGAACATTAGTTGTCACTTTTTTATTCATGTGTATTACCATCAAATTACGCCACCGTCAGAAAACGGGTGCATCAGAACCATAGTTAAAAACCATACCGTTGAGTGAAGGTTGTTATCCCATCGCCCGGTTAACGACTTCGTGGTAACGCGCGGGCGAACTGTGCACATATATTTCGGTTACTTTGATAGTGCTGTGACCCAATAAATCTTTGATGGTGTGAATGTCGGCCCCGCTCTCAATGAGCTTTGTCGCAAAGGTATGACGCATCTCATGGATGGTGAACGGTGGAATACCCGCAGCCTCACAAAGTCGTTTTTGCAGGCGACGTGGCTCAGCAACCGGATTGTCGGTTCCCTTGCCCGGAAATACCCAGCCTTCATCACCCAGATGCTGACGCTGTTCTGTCAGAAGAACGAAAGCCTTATCACATACCGGTACACGGCGTAGTTTGCCGTTTTTGGTATGGCGAAGGGTGATAACCTTGCGGCTCCAGTCCACATCTTCAAGACGAAGGTGACGGGTTTCCCCCAGACGCAGCCCCGTCAGGGCAAGGAACATGAGAAGAGTAAGGGCTTCATGATCGGGTTTACCATTACGCCAGCACTCACAGACTTCCATCCAGCGCTGAAGCTGGGAGTCATCCATGGCGCGGCGATCTGACGTCACTTCAGGCAGCGCTTTGATATAAAGCGCCGGAGAACGGCTGATGTATCCCATGCGTATAGCCCAGGTAAACACCGCTTTAATGAGCGCCAGATGGCGGTTGCGGGTGGCAGGCTTGAGATCGAGATTATGCAGATAGCTCAGAATATCTGCCTCCGTCATACCTGCCAGCTTTTTGGCACCGAGAAGAGGGCGCAGGTATTTACGGATCTTAGAAAGATCGGTGTTAGCTGAACGCTTAACGCCTGTGCTGAGTACGCTTTTCTCATACTCATCCACAAGCTCATTAAACGTCATTTTACTGTGAGTAAGAAAACGCTCACCATAAGTCTCAACGGAAGCCTTAAGCTCCTGAATTATTTTAAAGGCATGCTCCCTTGCGTTATTAATGGAAAATTCAGGGTAACTTCCTACGGAAACGTAAACATTCTTTCCGCGAATACTTTTGCGGACAATAAACTTAATGCGTCCGGATGAGTGGAATATAGCCTTAAGCCCGGTACATTTTGTATCGCTGGCTTCGATAGTCCGGCCAGTTTGTATTGCACGGGTTTTACACTCATCAAAAAAAGCTTTAGTGAATGCCTCTCTTTGATTCTTTGGGCTGCGATGTCGGGCCATTGGTTCAACACAGCAATCATCAACGTCAACGCTGGTTTTGATGTTTTGCGCTGACTTACAAAAGCGACCATCCACAGAATCAACATCATTCTGTTTCATTGTCAGCGTTATTAGGTTTAAAGAACTATCGGGTTTCATAATGCATACATCTCGCTCAATTAATACAAATTAAGGGTATTGAGTTAGATGCTGGCCAGCACATGAAGCGAATAGTATTGGCAGAAATACTGAAGTGCAAATCACCGACTCTGACATTTTGGTGAGAAAAGCACGCGTTAAAGAGGCCTGTTTGCCCCCTTAATCTCCTGAAAGTGCCACTCCCCCACTTTCAGGCCTGAACGTCGTTTCTCTCCATAAAGAATATCGATTATGGGGTGTTGCTTGTTTTTTGAACTATTTAAGGCGTTTTGTGATTGAGAAAATAAGTAAGAAAATCAATAGCAATTGTGCGCAAGCGTTCTCTCATTTTCAGTTAAAACAGCTCATGCTAATTTCTTTATAAAACGCTTAAAATCTAAAAAAAACGGGATTTAACGCCAGCCCACCACTAAATTTAAGGACATAATCCAAAATAAGCAAACAACGTAAAAAAAATGTAACTAAAAGTCATTTGAAAACATATTATCAATATGAATCAATTAGTTATGGAGATAATCATGTTTAAACTCACGACTCCCACCAGTATTCCCCTTCTCAACCTGCCCGCCTCCGCACTGGTGGCCCTCAGCAATGAAATCCTTGGCCCTGTCGATGATATCGACCTGTTTACCGATTTCTGGAACGAAACGGGAACCCTGCTCTGGCATCTCAACCACGATGACACGCTCCCCGAAGACCCGCTGCTGGCAGTCGCACTGGCTAACCCGGAATACGTCACCGCACTTGATGATGGCTGGTATCTCCTGCTCGGTATCGTCTGCGATGACGGACAGGGTATCTATCTGGTGTTCCCGGAAACAACCGTTATCCCGCAGCTACAGAACCTGATTGAGGCACTGAACCATGAGTAAGAAAAAAATCGCTACCGAAGCCGCCGTCACCGAAAGCTATACCGTGTTCTACAGTGGGGACGCCGAGAAAATCAGCCCCCACAGTAAGGGGCTGCTGACGTATGAGCTGGGTAAGGAGGGTGATACCGGAAGCCTTGCCCTGCGCTTAACCGCCAATGGCGAAGGAGGCCTGTTCTCCCGTGAATGGATAACGCTTGATGCGATTCACGCCATTCTTGAACAGCAGCAGGACAGCTTTCCGTCGCGTGTGTTTCGACCACTATTTGGTCAGGGCAGCACCAACAACGCCGGGTTTCTTGCCGCCGTACTCAGAAGTCCGGATATCTGCCTTATCGAAGCGGACAGCAGCAGACTCTTTATGCACCGCTGCTATGCCGACTGGCAGCATCGTATGACGCAGCTTGCTACGCTCAGCCAGGACTAACCCCGCTTTTTCTGTGTTCTGTTAACCAAAAATCAGGAAATTCACTATGTCATCACCCGTAATATTGCAGGGCGGCTATGTGCTGCCTCTCTCCCGGTCGTTCACCCAACTGCTTCTGGATATCCTCGCGCAAAAACCGCCTCATCGTCACCCCATCACCGGATTAACCATTAACTTCCGTGACCCTGAATACTCACCGGAAAAGGGCGGCTGGCATCCGGTCGAAATACGCCTCATCCCTGCCGGAGAAGACTGGCAGCTCGATTACGTCACCGATTTTCACTATGCAGGGCATCCATGGCCTGAGCTTGAAAAAGATGTCGATGTGAGCTGGACGCAACAATACACGTGGCTTTCCCGTTGTGGCGATATCTCTCATGTCGACGCCCGTGAGTTCTGGTCGCTATGGGAAAGTAACTTTATGGCTTACCACGATATGGGGGTTTTCACGGTCCGTACGTTGTGGGAAAGCTGAGTGTTCACAACGTTTCCCCCGCATCCCCCCTCTCCCCCGTAGTAAGGAACTGAATGTTATGTACCGGCTTCTGCTGCTGAACTTCGTGGATTCATTTATCGATAACTGCATTCTCTCCTGCGTCGATGAACCGGCTTACGGTGGTATCGTGCAGTGCGAACTGCTTTTTGGCCTTGCCGCACACAGCGGTATCTATGTGGGTAACGGCGATATTGTTCATCTTGATGGCGATGGAACCGTTATCAAAAGTAAGGCCAAAGGGTTTCTTGACCGGCTCGATGGCTGGAACTCCGCTATCTCGGTGTATACCGACTGTATGGATTTGACGCCTCAGGGTTGTGCGCAGGCCGCTGAACGGGCAAAGGCGGCAGTGGGTCAGCGCTATCCTTATAGCCTGCTCGACTTTAACTGCCACCGGTTTACTGCCCGCTGCGTTACCGGCGATTCGTGCCCTGATATCTGGCTTGCCAGACACCTCGATTCTTTTCAGAAAGGGGACCGATGGCGCGTATGGCAACGATGAAAGCCAGCCGTTGCAGGCAACGTGTCACCGGACAGGGAGAACGGCTTATCCGACTGACCATGGCCCTGTTTTACGGTCAGACAATATCTGTTCGCTACATCATCCGGCAGTTTGACGTGTCTCCCCGTACAGCAAGACGGGACCTCACCCATCTGGCCTTTGTGCTGGAATCCGCTGGCCCTCACCTCTGGCGACTGGCTCCCTCGCTGAAACCCTGACTTTTTTCTCTGCCGGACATCTCCTGACCACCCCGTATGGCAGGCTGTCTCCGCTTTTCAATCCATAAGGGAACATGATGAAAATTTTAAAACTGTTAACCGCCACAATTCTGCTTTCCGCCTTCAGCCACAGCGCGTTCGCCGACGAGCAGGCTGACGCTCAGATGATAACCAACTCGACCTTCTGCGCGATGTACTCCACCCGCCTGACCCAGACCAGTGACAGCGGCCTTCAGGTAAAAGGCGTCAATCTCAATGCCCGCTTCAACGGACCGGTATTCAACAGGGTACTTCAGGTGATGAACAAAACCTATGGCAGAACCTGGCTCGAATCAAATGCCCGTAACGGCAGCATGACCGCCATGCAGCTTTCGCAGTCGGAGCTGCTCTATAACCCGGAATATGCCCGGCAGTGCGATGCTTTTGCGGATAAAGTGGAAAAGGAATGGCGCGGAAAGTAATCCCGACGCGTTATACCTCCATCCGGTGAACAGAAACCTGCTTTCGGGCAGGTTTTTTTTTACTTTTTCTTGATCAGCCGGACACGTCCTGTCCGGGGGGAGTAATTAAACTGTCAGGTCCAATATCCGCTATGAGGTGAAATATGGCTACCTACCGACACGACCCTGACCTTGAGTTTCTGCGCCACTGCCATCGTGACGATCTGGATTTACTGGTTTCTGTGCTTATCTGCGATCCGAAAGACGGACTGGCACGCATCACGGAAACGCTGACCTATGATCCTCAGTATAAAAAACACAAGCCCAACCACCCGCGCTACTGGGATGCCATTGCCGCCGAGGTTCAGACGTTTGGGGCGAACAGCTTTGCCACGCTGCTCCGGTGGGGGAAAGGGGTGCTGTACCGGGAAATTCTCACCGATGCCTGCGATAAAATGAAGGTGAACTACAACAACAAATCCAGCGTTGAAACCATTGAAATGAATCTGCTGATGAAGATCCTGGAGAAAAGCCTTGAGAAGATGACGCCCGATCAGCTAAAGACCGTGGCGGAAGAATTGCAGACAGGCTACAGCAACCCCACGCCGGAGTTGCTGACCATGGCAATCCAGGCGGGGATAAAAACATCCGGGTTTGCGGCCTATCAGATGGCACTTGTTGTCACAAATGGTGTGGCGAAAGCCCTGTTAGGCAGAGGGCTGACCGTTGCAGGAAATGCCATGCTGACACGTACCATGGGCGCTTTTGCAGGTCCCGTGGGCTGGGTGCTCAGTTCTCTCTGGCTGCTGATAGATTTAGCCGGTCCCGCATACCGGGTGACGTTACCATCCTGTATTTTTATTGCCTACATGCGCCAGAAGCATCTTTATTCACCTGAGAGTACTGACGTTTAACACTTAGCATTTAAGGTTTTCAGGCTTTAAAAAACATCAGAGGGCGGACAAATCCTGTCCGCTACTGCTGGCATCATTTCCCGGCTAAATTCGGGAACGATGTATGACGCTGATAACACAAGAAAACGAACATGACAGACTGGCAACCCGCCTTTCCATCATCCTGAGCCGTTTGTTTCAGGGTGAAAAGCTACATATTGGAACACTGGCAGAAGAATTTGGGGTGACGACGCGTACGCTGCGACGGGATTTCAACGTCCGTCTGACGTACCTTGATATTGAACAGAGCAACGGCGTGTATCAGCTTGCCTCCCATTACTTTCGTCGCCGCACGGAACGGGATATGAAGATACTGGCGAGACTGCTGCATCTTGACCGTCTGTTACCCGCGATGGATGCCAAACTGCTGAGCCTTCTGCTTGACGGGGAGCACCCTTCACCCTACAGGATTATGCTCCCGGAGCCGCGCCAGAAACCCACGCTCTTTGGGGATTTCAGCAGACTGACGCTCGCCATACTTAACCAGACCCAGGTACGTATCAAAACCGATAAAAACGTCAGCCATACCGTTCATCCCTATCGCCTGCTTTGCAGCCATGCGGAGTGGTTTCTTGCCGGGTGTACGTCACCGGGCGTGTTCGTTATCTCCCTGTCCCGAATCAGGCTGGTTGAGGTATTACCGGATACAATCTTTGAAATCGATAATGCGCTCATTTCGCTGATTGAACAGTCTGAATTTATGGAAGCGTTACCCCACATGAACATTATTCATCAGATAATGCATTACGGGAGCAAACAGACGAATAATCGTAATTAAAATCACAACATATTATTAGTGATGATTAAATCACATTAACATGATAAGTGAGAAAGTTATGATTATTGATAAAGAATACGCACTTGTAGATGCAACAGCAAGACTTAACACTGACCTGAGGGATTATGAAATTGAAATAAATAAGGCTGCCAGCGTAACGTTTGGCAATGACCTGACAGACATAACGGTATACCAGTTCAGTTTTATCATCAGTATCAGGGCAGACGGTGAAAAAATAAAGCACGGCCTTCTTGTTAACTTCGGTAAAAATATAGCAAGACAGGTTTCATCACTTTGTGCATCCGCAATGCGCGTCTACCCGAATGAAAAACACAAACCGAGCCGTCAGCTTTTCCATTGCATAAATTAGTTTGTGCAAAGACTGTACTACCGACACGTATTAAATTAAAATAGGCCAGCTAATATAACATATGAGGTTTATGATGGCTGGCCAGTATGAAAAAGCAATAACGATAAAACAAGCGATAGATTCGATTAATTTACGCCACTATCTTCTGCCTGCAATTCAGAGGAAGTTCGTCTGGAGCAGCAGTCAGATATGTCTGCTGTTTGATTCCATCATGCGAGACTACCCGATAAACTCTTTCATGATGTGGGGGTAGTGCATCCAATTAGTAGAACATGTATTTTTCGATAAAAGCTCCGATGACTTTTTCGTGGACCTCAACTGAGCGTGAGAAGCAGATTGTTTTACGAGCCAACCGCTTAATGCGGGTGCGGAGCGTCAGGTTATTACGCTCAATACGTTGGGTGAATATCTTGCCGGTCAGATGCTTATCCTTCGGCACCTCCCGGCCATAGCTACCCCAGTCGTCGCTGGTGATCATGCCG
>NZ_JBMKHT010000035.1:0-40564 GCF_049238165.1 Enterobacter cloacae complex sp. IR5422
CGGGTCTGGCGGCGTTTACTGGAAAACTCACTGTCGGCAAAAGTCAGTTGCTGGCTCATCCGGTTACTCATTCTGGGTTCAGGTTACAACACGATGATCTCACATCTCGGACTTATTCGCACCTTCCCTAACGCACAACGATATAAACGGAAAATATTCTCGTTTGCGGGATAAAAGTGACCTGACGCAATATTTGCGTTTTGATGCTTATTGATAATGTTGTCACAAAAAGTGAGGGTGACTGCATGGATAAATTACTTGAGCGTTTTTTACAGTACGTTTCGCTGGATACCCAATCTAAGCCGGGTGTTCGCCAGGTGCCGAGCACCGAAGGCCAGTGGAAGCTATTAAACCTGCTTAAAGAGCAGCTTGACGCCATGGGGCTGGTCAACGTCACGTTAAGCGAGAAAGGCACTGTGATGGGAACGCTGCCGGCGAATGTCCCAGGCGACATTCCGGCGATTGGCTTTATCTCCCATGTCGACACCTCTCCGGATTTTAGCGGTAAACATGTGAACCCGCAGATTGTTGAAAACTACCGCGGCGGCGACATTGCGCTGGGCATTGGCGACGAAGTGCTCTCGCCCGTGATGTTCCCGGTGCTGCACCAGCTGCTCGGTCAGACGCTGATCACCACCGATGGTAAAACGCTGCTGGGGGCGGATGACAAAGCGGGCATCGCGGAGATCATGACGGCGCTGGCGGTGCTGAAGGGCAACGATATTCCGCACGGTGATATCCGCGTGGCCTTTACGCCGGATGAAGAGGTCGGCAAGGGCGCGAAGCACTTCGACGTGGACGCCTTTAACGCCCAGTGGGCCTACACCGTCGACGGTGGCGGCGTCGGTGAGCTGGAGTATGAAAACTTCAATGCCGCGTCAGTCACGATCAAAATTGTCGGCAACAACGTCCACCCAGGCTCTGCCAAAGGCGTCATGGTCAACGCGCTGTCGCTGGCGTCGCGTATTCATGCAGAAGTCCCGGCGGAAGAGAGCCCCGAACAGACCGAAGGGTATGAAGGTTTCTATCACCTGACCAGCATCAAAGGCACCGTGGACAGCGCGCAGATGCACTACATCATCCGCGATTTTGACCGTAAAGCCTTTGAGGCGCGCAAGCGTAAGATGATGGAGATCGCCAAGAAGGTGGGCAAGGGCCTGCATCCTGACTGCTATATCGAGCTCATCATCGAAGACAGCTATTACAATATGCGCGAGAAGGTGATGGCCCATCCGCATATTCTCGATATCGCCCAGCAGGCGATGCGCGACTGCGATATTGAACCGATATTAAAACCGATTCGCGGCGGTACCGACGGTTCTCAGCTGTCGTTTATGGGACTACCGTGCCCGAACCTGTTTACCGGTGGCTATAACTACCACGGTAAACATGAGTTTGTGACGCTGGAAGGGATGGAAAAGGCGGTGAAGGTGATAGTGCGGATAGCTGAGTTGACCGCTAAACGCTAAAAAATGCCCGGTGGCGCTGCGCTTACCGGGCCTACGATCCGAATGTAGGCCGGGTAAGGCAAAGCCGCCACCCGGCAATGAGGCAAGGAGTGCCCATGTCAAACTACCGTCGCCATTACGTCCCCGGTGGCACCTGGTTTTTCACCGTTAACCTGCAAAACCGTCAAAGCGATTTGCTTACCCGCCATATCGATAGCCTGCGTTCCGCCACCTCAACGGTTAAGCGTGCGAAGCCCTTCACCATCAACGCGTGGGTTATTTTGCCTGAACATATGCACTGTATCTGGAGCCTACCGGACGGGGACAGTGATTTTTCCGCCCGCTGGCGGGATATCAAAAAGACATTCAGCCGCAGCATCGACATGCGCTATATCTGGCAGCCACGATTCTGGGAGCACACTATCCGCAACGAAGAGGACTACCGGCGGCATGTGGATTACATTTATATCAATCCGCTGAAGCACGGCTATGTGGGTAAAGTCAGCGACTGGCCGTATTCAACGTTTCATCGGGACGTGGCTGAAGGGTTGTATCCGGTGGATTGGGCAGGAGAGATTGAGGATTTTGCCGCGGGGGAGCGGAAGTGAAAAGCCGGGTGGCGGCTACGCCTTACCCGGCCTACAAAAGCTCGATCCCGTAGGCCCGGTAAGCGCAGCGCCACCGGGCACTAAAGCGACTCAGTCCTCAAAGAACCAGTACCCGCTGTTGACCAGCGCGGCCAGCATCGCGAGGAAAGACGGGTCTTCAAGCGCATCGCCAAAGGTATCCGCAGTCAGCACCAGATGGCTGGCTATGGCTTCCAGCGCCGGACGATGCGGAGAGTCCAGCTTCTCGCCGTTGACGAACACGTCCTCACCAATGCGCAGCACGCGCAATCCGCCCAGGCGCGTCAGCTTGTCGCCTTGCTGAAGCGCATCGTAAATCTCGTCCGCCTGATACGGCGGCTCCGGAGGCGCAACGTCCAGCTCGTGGCGGGACTGGCTAATAAACTCGCCAAACCACTGACGGAAATGTTCCGGCTCGTTGATCAGATCCAGCATCATGCCGCGCAGCTTATCCAGCTCCGCAGGCAGGATGTCTGCCGGGTGCTCACGCGCAGGCACGTCGGGATCGCTGTAACGATAGCTGCCCAGCTCGCGCTGCAGAACATAGTCGGCAAATCCGCTGATCATCTCGCGGCCGCTTGGCGCGCGGAACCCGACGGAGTAGTTGAGGGAGTTCTCCAGGGAGTAGCCTTCATGAGGGAATCCCGGCGGGATGTAGAGAATGTCGCCCGGCTCCAGCTCTTCGTCGATAATCCCTTCAAACGGATCAACCTGAAGCAGGTCCGGATGCGGGCAGTGCTGCTTCATCGGCACTTTTTCGCCCACGCGCCAGCGGCGGCGGCCCGTACCCTGAATGATGAACACATCGTACTGGTCCAGATGCGGACCCACGCCGCCACCCGGTACGGAGAAGGAGATCATCAGATCGTCCATGCGCCAGTCGGGCAGGGCGCGGAACGGACGCATTAATGCGGCCGTCGGCTCGTGCCAGTGGTTGACAGCCTGTACCAGCAGCGACCAGTTGTTTTCACCGAGATGATCGTAGCTTTCGAAAGGACCGTGGCTAACCTGCCATTTCCCGTCCTGGTGGCTGACCAGGCGGCTGTCGACTTCGTTTTCCATGGCCAGACCGGCCAGCTCGTCAGGCGAGATAGGGTCGACAAAATTGCTGAACCCGCGTTTCAGAACGACCGGGCGTTTTTGCCAGTAACGTTCAATAAACTCGGGCCAGTTAAGCGTTAAGTGATAATCCATATTTTTTTATTCCGCAGGCTCTTACTGACTCGGATTATAACGGAAGCTCAGCCCCCCGGCTGCGAGATCCTCGCATTTTTCACATAACGGGTTAACTATCGTTCGATGTCGGCTGCTGGCGACCAAAAATGACCTCCATTCGCGCGCCGCCCAGCAAACTTTCGCTGGTTTCGATTTTCCCGTCATACTGGTCGACAATCTCCCGGGCGACGGCTAATCCAACGCCCTGGCCAGGACGTAGCGTATCGGCGCGCTGACCGCGATCGAACACCACATCACGTTTATTGCGCGGGATCCCCGGGCCATCATCCTCCACGATGATATGCAGTTCGTTATCCGTCTGGCGCGCCGACACTTCCACGAACTCCAGACAGTATTTGCAGGCGTTATCCAGCAGGTTGCCCATCACTTCCATGAAGTCATTTTTTTCACCCACAAAGCTTATCTCTGGCGAGATATCGAGGCTGATATTCACCCCTTTACGCTGATACACCTTGTTGAGGGCGGACGTGAGGTTATCCAGAAGCGGGGCGACCGGATGCAGCTCGCGGCTCAGCAGGGCGCTGCCGGAACGCATGCTGGCGCGGTGGAGGTAATAGCCAATTTGCTGGGAAATACGGCTGATCTGCTCCAGCATCACCGGCTCGGCATCGTCGACGCTCAGCTTCGAACTGCGCATGGAACGCAGGGTGCTTTGCATCACCGCGAGCGGGGTTTTCAGGCTGTGGGTCAGATCGGTAAGCGTCGTACGGTATTTATCATAGCGTTCGCGTTCACTTTTCAGCAGGCGGTTGAGGTTACGCACCAGGCTGGTGAGCTCGCGGGTGGTTTCCGGATTAAGCTTTTCGCGATGATGTTCTTCCAGCTCGCGAACCTCTTTCGCCAGTGATTCAATGGGGCGCAGGCTCCACCACGCCGCTATCCACAGCAGCGGGATCACCAGCAGCAGATTTGCCGCCAGAACGTAGATGAACCAGCTCCAGACCATATAAGAACGCTTCAGCTCGACCGGAATGGTGTCGATCACCACGATGGTCAGCTGCGGCATGTTTAGCGTCGCCGGATAAAGGTTGATCGCAACGGAGTGCGTCATCTCCGTTTCGGCGTCGTCGGCGCGGATCTCGTTCAGCTTTTGCTGCAGGGAACGATCTTCACGGATCAGCGAGCTGGTGGTGTTGAGATCGGCTTCAATTTCGTGAAACCCGTTGGTTTTAAGCCACTCCGGACGAATGCTTTTAACCAGCCACGGAATGTCGCGCTGCGCCCACAGCAGTTTCCCCTTTTCGTTGTAAATCAGGGCCAGGGTGGGGCTTTGCTGATTAAGATTTTCCGGCATTTCGACGGTGATTCGGTTATCTTCCCATTTCGCCAGGGTATAAAACAGATTGCTTTCGCCGCGTAAGAGACGAAAGGTCGTTTTATCGAAGCTGACGCTGTACCCCACCAGGGCGACCATGCCGTAGGAGAGCGACAGCACCAGCACCACCGCAGCCGTTGCCAGTAAAAAACGAACCCGCAGTGAGAGGGGCAGAAGATGACGCAAAATCCGTCTCATTTAGCGTAATTCAAACAGGTAGCCCTGACCGCGGACGGTGGTAATCACATCCTGCGGGTGCTGGGCCTGAATTTTCTTACGCAGTCGTCCCATCAGCACGTCAATGGTATGGCTCTCGCGCAGTTCAGCGTCAGGGTAGAGCTGAAGCATTAAAGAATCTTTACTCACCACCTTGCCGCTGTTGCGGATCAGCGTTTCCATAATCGTATATTCGAATGCGGTCAGCTTGATGACTTCATCGTTAATTGAGAGCTCGCGGCGGGAGAGATCGACCTGGAAAGGCGGGATAGAAATAACCTGCGACGCCAGCCCGCTGTTGCGACGGAGCAGCGCCTGCATGCGGGCCGCCACCTCTTCAATATGGAACGGCTTAGTGACGTAATCATCTGCACCCGCGCTGAGCACTTCAACCTTATCTTGCCAGCCTTCACGAGCGGTCAGCACCAGAACCGGCAGGGAAACATCGTGGCTGCGCCAGCGGCGAATCAACGACAGGCCGTCTTCGTCAGGCAACCCTAAATCGACAATGGCGATATCCGGCAGGTGTTCATTGAGATAATAATCGGCTTCTTTTGCATCTTCAGCATCGTCCACCTGATGTCCCATCTCCTGAAGCTGAACCTTCAGGTGATGGCGTAGCAATGCGTTATCCTCAACAACCAGTACGCGCATCATCTTTTCTCCCAGAATAAATAGTATGAATAGTTTAACGCTGATTATGTTGCTGTGGGGATAAACATTGAGTAAACCGGGGAAAAGCAACCCCCTTTCCGGGCGGAAAGGGGGGAGAAGGGATTATTTCAGCTCGTCAACCATGGTGATGGCGCGGCCAATGTAGTTCGCCGGAGTCATCGCCTTCAGGCGGGTTTTCTCTTCTTCCGGCAGCGCCAGGCCGTCGATAAACTGCTTCATACCTTCGGCATCAACGCGTTTGCCGCGGGTCAGCTCTTTCAGCTTCTCGTACGGTTTTTCGATGCCGTAACGACGCATCACGGTCTGAATCGGCTCCGCCAGCACTTCCCAGTTGTGATCCAGTTCGTCCAGCAGACGATCGCGGTTCACTTCCAGCTTGCTCACGCCTTTCAGCGTGGACTGGTACGCGATCAGCGCGTAGCCGATGCCCACGCCCAGGTTACGCAGTACGGTGGAGTCGGTCAGGTCGCGCTGCCAGCGGGATACCGGCAGTTTGCTCGCCATATGCTGCAGCACGGCGTTCGCCAGACCCAGGTTACCTTCGGAGTTTTCGAAGTCGATCGGGTTCACTTTGTGCGGCATGGTGGAAGAGCCGATTTCACCGGCGATGGTTTTCTGCTTGAAGTGGTTCAGGGCGATGTAGCCCCACACGTCACGATCGAAGTCGATCAGGATGGTGTTAAAGCGCGCGATGCAGTCAAACAGCTCCGCAATATAGTCGTGCGGCTCAATCTGGGTGGTGTACGGGTTCCACTGAATGCCCAGTGAGGTCACGAACTCTTTGCTGAACTGGTGCCAGTCCACTTCCGGATACGCGGCGATGTGGGCGTTATAGTTACCGACCGCGCCGTTGATTTTGCCCAGAATTTCAACCTGTTCCAGCTGACGGTACTGGCGCTCCATACGGTACGCGACGTTCGCCATCTCTTTACCCATCGTGGATGGGGTGGCTGGCTGGCCGTGGGTACGGGAGAGCAGCGGAATGTCGCGGTATTCCACGGACAGCGCTTTCACCGCGTCGATGATTTTACGCCAGTAAGGCAGCACCACCTCTTTGCGCGCGGTGGAGAGCATCAGCGCATGAGAGAGGTTGTTGATGTCTTCAGACGTACAGGCGAAGTGAATGAACTCAGACACGGCGTGCAGCGCAGGAACGCTTTCCACTTTCTCCTTCAGGAAGTACTCAACCGCCTTCACGTCGTGGTTGGTGGTGCGCTCAATGGTTTTAATGCGCGCGGCGTCTTGTTCGCTAAACTCGGCAACGATTTTATCAAGGTAATCGTTTGCCTTTTCGTCAAAAGCAGGAACTTCCTTGATTGCTGCCTGGGCGGCCAGCTTTTGCAGCCAGCGTACTTCAACCTGAACACGGAACTTCAGCAAACCATATTCGCTGAAGATCCCGCGCAGCGCGCTGACTTTATCGCCGTAGCGTCCATCGACAGGGGATACGGCGGTCAGTGAGGATAATTCCATAATTCGCAACTCCGGGAGGTTAACAATGAGCAAGAATTTGTTTTGCCTGAGTGGTCAGGCGATTACGAGAAAACATTAACTGCAGGCGGCCACCGCCAACCTGGTGCCACAGCACGGCGGCACGGATCCCTGCCAGCAGGGAGGCGCGTACTTTTGCCTGTACCTGCGGGCTTTGCAGCACGGCAGGGGAGCCGGTGACCTGAATCCGTGGGCCCAGCGGGCTGATGACGTCAACATAAATGCCGGCCATGGCGCTCAGCAGCGTGTCGGACTGCAGGTCAAAATGGTCAAGCTGACGCTGTAACCCGGCAATGCGATCGCCCAGGGTATTAAGCGCGCCTTTTGCTGCGCTCAGCTTACGCTCCAGCACCATCAGGCTCAACGTGTAGCGGGTCAGCTCTGCGTTTAACCCCTGACGGCTGCTGGCGTTAAGCACGCCAAGCAGGGTTTCAAGACCGAGACGAAGATTGGTTTCACTGCCACCGAACACGCCCAGGGTCGAACCGGGGTTGAGGTCGATAACGCTATTGAGTGAAACGTGCAGGGCATCAGCGTCGCAATGACCCTGATGCGCCAGCTGTTGCACCAGACGGGCTGACTGGCAAATTCCCGCCAGCGCCAGGGTGATGTCATAGTAGTTCTTCGCCACACGGTCTCCTTTATGTGTGCAAACGCTGTTAAACAGCGGGCAGCGGCAGGCGCTGTTCAATGATCCCGCCGCCCAGGCAGATTTCGCCGCTGTAGAAGACAGCGGACTGACCCGGGGTGACGGCGGCGACCGGCTCGTCGAAGCGCACGTCAATGCGGTCGTCATCAAGCGCGGTAACGGTGCAAGGAATATCGGTCTGACGGTAGCGTGTTTTCACCGTGCAGCGCAGCGTGCCTTTCAGCGGCTCACGATCGACCCAGTGCAGCTGCTGCGCGATCAGGCCAACGGACATCAGACGCGGATGGTCGTGACCCTGAGCAACAACCAGAATATTGTTTTCGACATCTTTGTCGACCACGTACCACGGATCTTCGCTACCTTCTTTCGTCCCGCCGATACCCAGGCCTTTACGCTGGCCTAAGGTGTGGTACATCAGCCCCTGATGCTGGCCAATCTCTTCCCCGTCGACGGTGACAATTTTACCCGGCTGTGCGGGCAGGTAACGTCCGAGGAAATCGCGGAATTTGCGCTCGCCGATGAAGCAGATACCCGTAGAGTCTTTTTTCTTCGCAGTGATCAGGTCCAGCTCTTCGGCGATTTTACGCACCTGAGGCTTTTCCAGCTCGCCAACCGGGAACAGGCTCTGGGCGATTTGCTCGTGGCTCAGCGTATAGAGGAAGTAGCTTTGATCTTTGTTGCCGTCCAGACCGCGCAGCAGCTGGCTTTTGCCATTCACGTCAGCGCGACGCACGTAGTGACCGGTCGCAATGTAGTCTGCGCCCAGATCTTCCGCGGCGAATTCCAGGAAGGCCTTAAATTTGATCTCTTTGTTGCACAGAATATCCGGGTTCGGCGTACGGCCCGCTTTGTACTCTTCGAGGAAGAGTTCAAAAACGTTGTCCCAGTATTCTGCGGCAAAGTTAACGGTGTGCAGTTCAATGCCGAGCTTATCGCACACGGCCTGCGCATCGGCGAGATCCGCTGCGGCAGTGCAGTATTCCTCGCCGTCATCTTCCTCCCAGTTCTTCATGAACAGGCCCTCCACCTTATAGCCCTGTTGCTGTAACAGGTAGGCGGAAACGGAGGAATCGACACCGCCGGACATGCCGACGATCACTTTTTTCTGGCTGTTATCTGACATGGAATACTCACGACATTGAACTTCAAGGCGGCGTATTCTATCACGCCCCCCCACCATTGGCACCCTCTGTAAACGGCCAGTTAAATGCGCCGATGACATCCAGCGGCAAGCGTGCGCCTGACTGCCAGCAGCGGATGCTTTCCGCAACCAGCGGCGAGCGCAGGTTTGGCGCGTTCAGGATCTCGTCGGCGGTGACCCACAGGCAGCGGTCGATATCGTTATCCTGCGGCTCAGTGGCGCACGTTTCGCTAAGCTCAACGGCAAATAAAAAACGCAGGAACGGTGTGCTGTCGGGCGCAATCCACTGGTGCATACGGATGAAGTGCTGGGGCTCGGCGTGAATACCGGTCTCTTCCCACAGCTCGCGTTTTGCCGCCTGCAGGAGGGTCTCATTGGCTTCAAGGTGCCCGGCAGGCTGGTTCCACAGCGCTTTGCCGTTAATGCTCTCTTCGACAACAAGGAATTTCCCCCGGGCGTGGACCACGCAGGCAACCGTGACATGAGGTTTAAACATAGTGACTCCTTAAGAGGTAACGTCCCGCCATTCACCGTTTGCCAGCGTTTCCAGGGTGTAGTTACCCATGGCGTAACGAATCAGGCGCAGGGTGGGGAAGCCGACGTGTGCGGTCATGCGCCGAACCTGGCGGTTGCGGCCTTCATAAAGGGTGATTTTAAGCCAGCTTGTCGGAATGGATTTGCGTTCGCGGATAGGCGGGTTACGCGGCCACAGCCACGCCGGTTCATTCACGCGTTCAATACCTGCCGGCAGGGTGGGACCGTCGTTTAGCGTGACGCCTTTGCGCAATTTTTCCAGCGTCTCGTCATCCGGCTCGCCTTCTACCTGGACGAAGTAAATTTTGCCGGTGCGTTTCCCCGGCTGCGTGAGCTTCGCCTGCAGCGCGCCGTCGTTGGTCAAGACCAGCAGGCCTTCGCTGTCGCGGTCCAGACGCCCGGCCGCGTAGACCCCCTGAACCGGGATGTAGTCCTTAAGCGTGCTGCGTCCGGCTTCATCGGTGAACTGCGGCAAAACATCGTAGGGTTTATTGAACAGAATCACCCGCTTTGGCTGGGTTTCTTGCGGTCGTCTGGCGGCTTGTCGCGAGCTGAATCGCTCAACCCGGTGTTTTGTAAAAGAAGTTTTCTTCATGGTATTTTCAGGCGTTATCAATTGCCGCATTATAGCCTAATAACGAAGACCTTTCATGGCGTCGGACAATCAGGTACTATCGAAGGGCTCATTACAATTTATTAACATAAGATCAGTAACAACCAGAAGCGCTCGAAGGAGAGGTTAATGGAAAGCAAAGTAGTTGTTCCGGCGGAAGGTAAAAAGATCACCCTGCAAAACGGCAAGATTAACGTTCCTCACAATCCGATTATTCCATTCATCGAAGGTGATGGTATCGGTGTAGACGTTACCCCGGCAATGCTGAAAGTGGTTGATGCCGCTGTTGAGAAAGCCTACAAAGGCGAGCGTAAAATTTCCTGGATGGAAATTTACACCGGTGAGAAATCGACGCAAGTTTATGGCCAGGACGTCTGGCTGCCAGCAGAAACGCTGGACCTGATCCGCGACTACCGCGTTGCTATCAAAGGCCCACTGACGACGCCAGTTGGCGGCGGTATCCGTTCCCTGAACGTGGCACTGCGTCAGGAGCTGGACCTGTACGTCTGTCTGCGTCCGGTTCGTTACTATCAGGGCACCCCAAGCCCGGTTAAGCACCCAGAACTGACCGACATGGTCATCTTCCGCGAAAACTCAGAAGACATCTACGCGGGTATCGAATGGAAAGCGGACTCTGCTGATGCAGAGAAAGTGATTAAATTCCTGCGCGAAGAGATGGGCGTGAAGAAAATTCGCTTCCCTGAGCATTGCGGTATCGGCATTAAGCCGTGCTCCGAAGAAGGGACCAAGCGTCTGGTGCGCGCGGCCATCGAATATGCGATCACCAACGACCGTGACTCTGTGACCCTGGTTCACAAAGGCAACATCATGAAGTTCACCGAAGGCGCGTTCAAAGACTGGGGCTACCAGTTGGCGAAAGAAGAGTTCGGCGGTGAGCTGATCGACGGCGGCCCATGGCAGAAGATCAAAAACCCAAACACCGGCAAAGAGATCGTCATTAAAGATGTGATCGCCGATGCGTTCCTGCAGCAGATCCTGCTGCGTCCAGCGGAATACGACGTGATTGCCTGTATGAACCTGAACGGTGACTACATCTCTGACGCCCTGGCAGCTCAGGTTGGCGGTATCGGTATCGCCCCTGGCGCGAACATCGGTGACGAGTGCGCCCTGTTCGAAGCTACCCACGGTACTGCACCAAAATACGCAGGCCAGGACAAAGTGAACCCGGGCTCTATCATCCTCTCCGCAGAGATGATGCTGCGTCATATGGAATGGTTCGAAGCCGCAGACCTGATCGTTAAAGGTATGGAAGGCGCAATCAACGCGAAAACCGTAACCTATGACTTTGAACGTCTGATGGAAGGCGCTAAGCTGCTGAAATGCTCAGAGTTTGGCGACGCGATTATCGCGAACATGTAATCCAGATTCTGGGTTAAACAAGAGCGGGGGCCTGAGGGTTCCCGTTTTTTTTGCCTCTGCCCGCGGGAGACAACCCGATGTTAGCCACTGTCCTTATCACTGTCGTTGCACTTATTCATCTCTACATTCTTGTGCTGGAAATGTTCCTGTGGAATACCAAAACAGGGCACAAGGCCTTTAATCTGCGTCCTGATTTTGCACGCGACACCCGCGTGCTGGCGGCAAATCAGGGTCTGTATAACGGGTTCCTGGCGGCGGGCCTGCTGTGGAGCCTCTGGCTCGGCGAAAACGGGGTTCAGGTGGCCATCTTCTTCCTGACCTGCGTGCTGATCGCCGGGCTTTTTGGCGCAGCCACCGCCAGCCGTAAAATTTTGTACGTTCAGGCCATTCCCGCGCTCGCTGCGCTGCTTGCGTTACTCATCTGAAGCAATGCTTTGGTTGAGATAATGTGTCCGATATACTCGTGACGTTACCTTTATTGACCAGAGACGAGACTGTTATGCACAACGATATCCCCCTGAAATATTATGATATTGCCGATGAGTACGCGACGGAGGCCGCAGAGCAAGTCGCGGAATCAGAGCGCGACGCGCTGGCACACTATTTCCAGCTGCTGCTCACCCGCTTAGCGAATAATGAGGAGATCAGCGAGGAAGCCCAGCAGGAGATGGCCACAGAAGCCGGGATCCGTGCGGGTCGCATTGATGATGTTGCGAACTTCCTCAATCAATGGGGAAATGAATAGCCTGCCTTAGAAACCGTTATGCTGATGCTTTGCGATACAGCTCAGCATCACGCTATCAGACCACATGCATTTTTTCCGCAGAATAGGCGAAGCGGGTTTATCGACAAACAGCGCGAAAATAACGATCAGAAGAAAGAGTACTGCTGGAAAAACTAAGGATAATTTCACGTTTTTAACCAAAATAAGAGTGTGCTTCAGGGGAATCTACCGTCTGAATATGACGACTATATGTTTTGGCGGAAAAAATGGAAACGTCCGAGTGTAAAAAAACGAGCAGGACAGGCTTCAGGTTAGGGGGCGACGCCGGTGAGTCGCTTCGCCAGCTCGCTCCGGGTGAGTGCTTTTGAAAAATACCATCCCTGGATCAGCGCGTCGGGATATCTGTCCGCAATAAAGCGATACTGAGTTTCATTTTCCACGCCCTCGAAAACAACGGTTTTATTCAACTTCGCGAGGGCATCGCTGAAGATAACAAATATGTTTTGCTTATAATCTTCGCTGATGCCATCCACCAGCGATTTATCGATTTTGATTTCATCATATTCAAGCTGCGACAGCCGGGCCAGATTTGAATTTTGCACGCCGAAATCATCGATTGAAATTTTAACGCCAAGCGATTTTAGTTCCTGGCAGAATCCCTCAAGGATATCCGCCGCGGAAACGGCTTTCTCAGAAAGCTCGACCTTCATCAGGGAAAGGGGAAGGTTGTTGACTAAGCACTCGCGACGCAAAATGTTAATAAACTGTCCGTCTTCAATTTCTTTCCGCCCAACGTTGATTGAAACGATCAGCTGATGCTTAATCGCCAGCGGGGCAATTTCTGAGAGAGATTTACCGATAACATTGCCATAATATCTTTTATACAGCCCGATTTTCTTAATTAATGGGATAAACAGCTCCGGCGAGACGTCTCCGTGTTTTTGATCGCGCCATCGCGACAGAACTTCCACGCCCACGATTTTTTGATCGCGAATGCGAATAATGGGCTGGTAATTAACGCTGAAGGTATTCGTTATCACGGCTTTGATTAGCGTACGTTCCAGCGAAAAACGGTCTTCATGGATACGGAAGAAAAATAACGTTATCGCGACCCAGATAAAGTAGAGAATGATCGCGAGAAACGTCAAGATAAACGGGGGTAACGAGGCCAGTCCCGCATCGTGATGTTTTACAATCACGCATAAATCCCACACGGCGCTGCACTGTGTAATGGTCAGGGTGAACAACGTGGAGTGCAGCCAGCTCCGCGCTCGCAGGTCGGGGGCAGCCGAAAAAAAGATCCGGCCAAAGTCCTTTGTGGTGGCACTCAGGGAATAGCTTGCGGTAACCGGGGTGAATTTATCGTAAGCATAGCGGGAGGTGAAGATAATAATATTATTATAAATGGCCGCATTGCCCGTGAAAAAGTCTTTTCTTGAAAACTGCGCGAGGAGAAAACCTCTCGGCGTTTTATGCAGTTCCGCAGGAAGTGGAACGGGCGTCGCGAGTTTACCCCAAAAAGCAGTACAGATAATTTTTCCTTTTTCAATAAAACCGATATCGCCGAAATAGAGGTTGTTAAGCTTTATTTGTCTGTAGCTATCAAGGCTGGTTTTATCACACCCCTGCGTCGTTATGCTTTTAAGGCCCAGCGCCACGTTTTGGGACAGGTCTTCGGAATAATGTAAAAGGGTCCGGGATATTTCAAGCTGTTTGGTTTTTTGCTGACCAAGGATAACCGCATTGACCGCATAAAGAGACAGGATGACCAGAAGCGTTGAAACGATCGCAACGGCAATGCGCTTTTTCATTTTCCGGTTATCCTGTCCGCTCCCTGAATTCATAAATCTTAACACAGCCTGGGCAAGGCACAAGCCTGATAGTCACGCCGGGTGAGCAAATTCGGGCGGGTGAACTCATACGAAAGCATCAGTTTTTTAAGACAATTCTCAGCTAAGCTATTTTCATTGCGATCGGCAACGTCAGGTAAACCACGGTTTCTTCTTTCAGATCCTTCATGCTTGTTTATTCTATTAAGGAAAACATCGTGCGCAACGTGATGATCCCTATTCTCAGTGCCCTGTTTCTTTTTCTGATCGGCATACTGATTATTAACTGGCAGTTATGGCAGATGGCGAAAATGAATAACGTTCATACCGCCACGGTAAGCACCCAGAAAATAGAAAGCATTTTGTCGGAAGCCGTCAGTGCGGCCAACACGGCGAAGCGCGTTGCGGAGCAGGGGTGTACCAGCAGCGGGCAGCTGGCGCTGGGGACAGAAGCTGCGCTAAAACCGCATCTGCGCGCCATCATGATCCAGCAGCAGGGGCAAATCATCTGTACATCCCTTCCGGGGAATGGCGTATTGATTGTTCATCCGGAGACGCTACCTGAAAAAGAATTAATGCTGCTCCCCGGTAATCGACTGGTGAACGGCATCCCGGTACTTGTCTTCCAGATGCCCATCGCGGGCGGGCGCATCATCGTCAGCGTCAGCGATGCGCATTTGCAGGACGTCATCGCGAATGCATCAAACAGCGTTGACCTGGGGTTGGTTGTCGGCGAAAGCATGTTTACGCGCAACGGTGACGTGACCGGATGGAAAGCGGCCTCGTGGACGGGTTCACTTACGGCATCTTCGCAATTCCCCTTTAGTCTGGCCTGGCAACCGCCTGCCTTTTTTAGCCTGACGCGGCTACTGCACCAGGGCTGGAGCCTGATACTGCTGATTCTCGCGCTATCCCTGGCGGTGGGCATTTTGATCCGTCGATACAAGGGAAAAAGCACCACCTTTGAAGACGATTTGCGTAAGGCCATTTTGCAGGGAGAGATCGTGCCTTACTACCAGCCGATCGTGAACGGGGACACCGGCGGGTTATACGGGGTTGAAGTCCTGGCAAGGTGGAAGCATCCAAAGTCTGGGTTTATCCCGCCGGATGTCTTTATTCCGATTGCTGAACGTAGCGGGTTGATTATTCCGCTGACCAAAGGCTTGATGGCGAAAGTGGTCACACAGCTTAAGCCGCTGTTGCCGAAGCTACCGGATGGGTTCCATATCGGAGTGAACATCAGCGCCAGACACATTGATGCCCCTTCTTTCCTCGGTGACTGTCGTCTCTTCGGCAAGGGGTTTCAGGGTAAAGCCGTGAAGCTGGTTCTCGAGGTGACCGAGCGTGAACCGTTGATCGATAATCCTCATCTGGTGGAAAACCTCAACGCGCTGCATAACGCCGGTTTTGTCATTGCACTGGATGATTTTGGTACGGGGTATTCCGGGCTGTCATGTCTTAATGCGCTTGCCATAGATTATATTAAAATTGATAAAAGCTTTGTTAACCGGGTTTCTGAGGAAAAGGACTCAACGATCCTGCTGGACTGCGTTATTGACCTGGCGAAAAAACTCTCATTACGTATCGTGGCCGAAGGTGTAGAAACGAAAGAGCAGCTGGAGTACCTCAACCGTAATGAAATTACCCTGTTGCAGGGGTATTATTTTGGTAAACCCGTCTCCTATATCGATTTTATTAAAGTCATTTTATCTAAGCCCAGGGAGGCCGTGATGCTGTAAAACGTCAGGCGGTGTAAAAAATCAGGAATAAAGCGTGTTGCCTGGCGGTGAAACACAAAATAAAGACGAGCTTCTGTTGTATGCTTAAGTGCAATTCATTTTCCTCTTATCCTGAGCTTTGTTACAGTGACAAGAGTTGTCAGCCAGGGATATCAGGCGTGATAAGGTGGAAAAGCTCGTGCATGTGAAAAATACTTTTTACACAACAACCATTACCGTCATCATTGTCTCATTGATCATCTCGCTGGCGCTTGCCGTCCAAATTGCCACGTCCAGACAGCAGTCAATCCAGCAAATTAATACCAGCGTCGCTAATCTTAGCCACACCCTGGATGTTTATACTGAAGGGATCATGCGCCAGAGTGAAATGTTAATTACTACCGTTTCCGACATAATCGAAATTTATGGCATGACCCCGCAGCAGGCGACCAATATTCAGCACATGATCCATAATCAGGATAACCTTCTTACCCAGATTAATAATGTGGTTGTTTACGATGCTCAGGGCGATATCTTCACCGCGCTGCATGAAAGTTTCACGGGGCCACGCAAAGGCTCGGACAGAGAGTTTTTTATCTATCACCAGGAAAATAAAACTCAGCAGGTCTTTATTGGGGAGCCGGTGGTAAGCAGAACCAATGGCAAATGGGTTATCACCCTCAGTCGGCGCCTTGAAACCCAGTCCGGGGCATTTAACGGTGTCGTGGTGGTGACGCTCGGTATTGAAAATTTTCTGGCACTCTACGGGCAGATTAATATCGGCCACTCGGGCGTCATCGGCTTAACGACGCAATCAGGCGTACTGCTGGTCCGTTATCCCTTTAAAAATACCTATATCGGCACGATTGTTTCTGATTCACCGCTCTTCAGGAAATATCTCAAAGTACAAAATACGGGGATAGCCAGCTCCATCTCACGGTTTGATAAAATCGAGCGCATCTATGCCTATGAGAAAAACCGACGCTACGGACTGGTCACCACAGTGGCCGTCAGCATTGATGAAGCTCTTGCACCCTGGCGCAAGCAGGCGATTCAGCTGGCGGTACTCATTTTCGTGTTTACGGCGATACTCATCGTGGCGTCGTACTTCCTGTATTCCGACCTGTCCCGAAAAACACGGGATAACAAAGCGCTGAAGATTATCGCTTCAGAAGATGCATTGACCGGGCTGTACAACCGCCGCGTCTTTGATGAAAAAATCCTCTCGGAAATTGCTACGTGCGCCGCGCATGACGCGCCGATTTCGGTACTGATCGTGGACGTGGACTACTTCAAAAAATACAACGATAACTATGGTCATCCTGAAGGGGACCGGTGTCTGGCAATGCTCGGAAACAGCCTCAGGGAGAGCCTTACCCGTGATAATCAGCTTGTGGCGCGCTACGGCGGAGAGGAGTTTGCGCTGATATTGCCGGATGCGGATATTCAGGAGGCACTTCGTCTGGCCCAGACGATTATTCGCAATGTGTTCTCGCTGCAAATCGCGCATGCCTTTAGTCCCTTCGGCCGGGTGACGGTAAGCGTCGGAATTTCCACCGCCCGTGCCGTCGACATTGCAGGCAGCCAGCAAAATATCATTATTGCCGCAGACCAGGCGCTCTATCAGGCGAAACGCGCGGGACGTAACCGGTACGCGTTTGTTGGGGTATGAGCAAAAAAAAAAGCCCACTCAGGAGTGGGCAAAAAATACTGGAAGCAATGTGAGCAATGTCGTACTGAATACCTGAGTGTTTCTCTCAACTATTCAGTGTTGAGAAAGATAATCTTTCTCAACAAAAGTTGCAACCCCACAGTTTATGTGGCCCGTTCTTTTTGTTGATGAAAAATGACGCACTCTCTCACTGTGATGCTTATCACAAATTTCCTTTCTGGAATCCTGTGCTATTCTTTTTTGTGTCGTTGATTTAATGACAAAAACCATACAGAGAGGAAAGTTATGGGAATTTTATCCTGGATTATCTTTGGGCTTATTGCGGGTATTCTGGCGAAGTGGATCATGCCGGGCAAAGATGGCGGTGGGTTTATCGTCACCGTAATACTGGGTATTGTCGGCGCGGTAGTCGGCGGCTGGATCAGTACGCTGTTCGGTTTTGGCAAGGTCGATGGCTTTAACTTCGGCAGTTTCGCCGTCGCGGTGATCGGTGCGCTGGTTGTTCTGTTTATCTACAGAAAGATCAAAAGCTAAGGTCTGAAAGCGTTGAAAAAGGCTGCCAGATGGCGGCCTTTTTACGTACTGGCGTTTACCACCAGCCAAGCTGCGTGCCGGCAAACGCCGCGATGGCAACGATCAGCATAATGACGGTTGTCTTCCGCATTTATGCCCCCGGCGCCGCGTAACCGCCGACAAAAAACCACGCTAAAAATACCACCGCCGTTATAAATATAACGACCGGGAAGAGGATCCCTATTCTCATACCATCACCTGTTTCGGTTTCTGTAACGCCGTAGAGTGTACGGGGTTAATCAATGGTGAGAAAGCGTGATTTGCTTTTTCCTTTCTTATCCTGATACATCGCGACATCCGCAGCGCGTAACGCGCTGTCAGGATCGGTTGCGGCAGGGTCCACTTCGATCACGCCGAAGCTGGCGCCCGGATAAATAATATGAACGCTGCCCAGCCAGTATTCGCCAGCGATGCAGGCGCTGAGGCGCGTTTTGAGCAGCGTAAGCTGCGCGTTATCCCCGTCCTGGTGGGGCTGGCTTAGCGACGCCACCAGAAATTCATCCCCGCCCAGACGACCGATAATATCGTCCTGCTGTTTCTCTTCCGTCAAACGCTTACCCACTTCTATCAGGAACTGGTCGCCAGCCTCGTGGCCGTAACGATCGTTAATCAGTTTGAAATCATCCAGATCGATGAACGCGATGATGGCGTTACGCTTAAGATGCCGGGCCAGAGAAAAGAGGGTGGTCAGATCTTCAAAAATGGCGCGACGGTTGGGTAAACCGGTAAGGGCATCCGTATAGGAGTGCGCGATGAGGGCCGCATTGGCCTCGCGAAGCTGGGTGACCAGCGACTCTTTCTGAATGGATTGGGCGATCAGCCCGGCGAAGAGCTTCAGAACCTGTTCACCGCGCTCGCTCAGCGGCTTTCTGGCCGTGCTGGTGGCACAGAGCGTTCCGTAAAGTGAACCATCCGCAAGATGGACAGGAATACTCATGTAGGTGGTAATGCCAAGTGCTTTCGCTGCTTCACACTCGGGCCAACGCTCGGGCACGTCATTGCTGAATATCGTGTCACTATCCAGCGCGCGCTTGCACAGCGTCTCATCCCATGGGACGCTCAGCCCCTCCGGGATCGTCATCTGTTTGCTGTTGCGAGCGTAGAGAATGTGCTGCAGCCGCGCTTCGATATCCACCTTCGTCAGGTAGGTCGACTCCATGTCGGTGACAATCTCCAGCATCTCCAGCAGCTGGCGAACGAGGCTTTCAAGGGATTGTTCGGTGGCAAGGGTTTCTGAAACGCGAGCGAGGATAAGATCCGACATGACGTAGAATGACTCCCAGGCAGAAGACGTCTGCATCTGCATGTTATGCTGAATTTTTAGGCTTCAGACATAGTAAAACATGAATACAGAAAATTTAATATATGCAGGGGGCGGGCAGCAGGCGAGAAAAAAAGCCCCGTTGTTGAGACCGGGGCAAAGACATCTTGATTACGGAATGATGTTCTCTGGTCATATCGAGAACATGCCACACTATAGTGCTGAAAAGTGCAGTTAAAATGGAGAAATCATGGAGAACGTGGCGATGACCCGTTACCCTTAGACTCTGATGACGTCAAAAGGATCAATGAGATGAGATTTCTGCTTCTGGCGCTGGCGCTTCCCCTGGCCGCCTGCACCGCCAAAACCACGCCACCTGATGCACCGAAACCGCCGCACGTTATCGGTATGGCGAACCCAGCTTCCGTCTACTGTCTGGAGAAAGGCGGGGAACAGGTCCCGGTTCAAAGCCCGCAGGGCGTGCGTACCGAGTGCAAATTACCGGGCGGCGAAGTGATTGATGAATGGACGCTCTATCGTCGCGACCATCCGCAACCCGCCAGGTGACAAAGTAATATTGCCTGCGATACACTTCTCTTTAAGATTATTCTTAGCCAGTTCCTGGCGTTCGTTATCGTGAGAGAAGTATGTTTCAGCTAAAACCGGGCAGCATGGCGATGATCGTTGGCGCCCGCACGGCGTCAGGTCGTCGCAATATTGGTAAATCCGTTGAGCTGTTTGGCCTTTGCCAGCCTGGCCTGCGTTTTGTTAACCCCGTCAACGGCGTGATGACGCAATTACCGGTCACCGCAGATCGCGCGCTTTGGCTGGTGACGGGTGATGTCTACGCCTTTGACAACCAGCACGGCTTTGCCTTTGTCCGCGCCGAACATCTGATGCCGCTCACCCCGGATGAAGCGCCGCAAATTCTGGATGAACTGACGATCGGCTGATCACAGATGCCGCAGCCAGTCGGCTAAGACCAGAGCGTGATTTTGCTCCGTGTTTTTGGCAGCAAAGAGCAGGGTGACGGTCTGCCTGCGCGCCAGCGTCGCCAGACGCGCGCCCTCGTCAGCCTGCTGCGCCAGCTCTTCCCGATAGGCCTGACTGAAGGCGGCGAAATCAATCGTGTCGCTGTGAAAAGCCTTTCGTAGTTCATTCGAAGGCGTGAGCGCTTTACACCATTCGTCATACGCGAGATCCGTTTTCTTCAGCCCGCGCGGCCACAGCCTGTCCACCAGTACCCGATAGCCGTCGTCAGGGCTTGCCTGTTCGTATACCCGTTTGCACTGAATCATGATTCCACCCTCCCAATTTAAGGTATTGTGATAATTGCAAAAGATCGGTAGTCTGAGGTTCCTTATGTTATCTGATAATACTCTGGCATAAGGAACCTTTCATGGAACACCTCCCGGTTAAAACAACGCTGCGCATTGCGCTGGTTGGCGATTACAATCCCAATGTTATTGCGCATCAGGCTATCCCGCTGGCCATTGACGACGCCGCTGCAGTGCTTGACCTCACCGCCGATTACGACTGGCTGGCCACGACGGAGCTAACAAGCGCTGAAGATCTGGTGGGCTACGATGCCATCTGGCTGGTTCCTGCCAGCCCCTATAAAAACACGGCGGCCGCTTTTATTGCCGCGCGCTACGCCCGTGAGAACGGCATCCCGTTCCTGGGCACCTGCGGCGGGTTCCAGCATGCGCTGATTGAGTATGCCCGAAACGTGCTGGGCTGGGCTGATGCGGCACACGCTGAGACGGATACCGAAGGCACCATGGTGATTGCGCCGCTGACCTGCTCGCTGGTGGAAAAAACGGATGCCATTGAGCTGCGCAATAATACGCTGATCGCCAAAGCGTACGGCAAGCCCGAAATTGAAGAGGGGTATCACTGTAACTATGGCGTGTCGCCGGCGTTTGCGCAGGCGCTGGAAAGCGGTGATATGCATGTAACGGGCTGGGACGATCAGGGTGAAATTCGTGCCGCGGAGCTGGTGACGCACCCGTTCTTCGTGATCACCTTATTCCAGCATGAACGTGCCGCGCTGGAAGGACGCCCGGTCGTGCTGGTGCAGGCGATGCTGCGCGCAGCGCGCGGGTAAAAAAGGCAGACCCGGTGGTCTGCCTGAGGATTTAACGGGGCGCGATCTCCCGGTCTCGCCCGGCTAACACACCGCAGATAGCCATTATCACAGCGGCCAGCGCACAGCCCAGAAGCGGAATTTGCCAGTCTCCTGCGGTATCGTGAATTTTCCCCATCAGCGGCGGGCCGCAGGCGGCAAGCAGGTAGCCAATCGACTGTGCCATTCCGGAGAGCGCCGCCGCCTGGTGCGCAGAGCTGGCGCGCAGGCCGATGAACGTCAGGCCAAGGATCATTGTTGCCCCTGTGCCAAAGCCAAACATCAGCGTCCACATCACCGCCATTCCGGGCATAAACCATAATCCTGCCGCGCTTATCGCGCACATCAGGGCCACTAAGCCTGCGATCGCTCGCTGATCTTTCAGGCGGTGGAGGATCAGCGGAACGGCGAGTCCCGGCACGGCCGTGGCCAGCTGCAACAGACCGTGCACCGAACCGGCCTGCGCTTCGCTGTAGCCGTGGCTCAGCAATATCGCCGGCAGCCAGCCGATGATGACGTAGTAGATCAGCGAGTTAATTCCTAAAAAGAGCGTCACCTGCCAGGCGAGGGCCGAGCGCCAGAGCGCGCGGTTTTGCAGCGCGCCTGCGCCCGTTACCGTTGCGACGTGTTTCTGACGCCACTGCGGCAGCCAGAGCAGCAGCGCGACCAGCGGAAACGCCATCAGCATCAGCAGCGCGCCATGCCAGCCCGCGCTCCCCTGTGCAAGGGGAACGATCATTGCTGAGCCAAACGCCGCCGAGACGCCCATCGTCAGGGAATAGGCGCCGGTGAGCTTCGCCACCTGGCCCGGAAAATCACGCTTAATTAATCCCGGTAACAGCACGTTCCCGAGCGCAATACCGCAGCCGACGATCGCCGTTCCGATGAAAAGCAAAGCGGCGGAAGGCAGCGAGCGAACGGCAATCCCGGCGCAAATGAGCAGCAGGGCGATAAACAGGCTGCGCTCCATGCCGATACGCCGGGCAACGCCTGCGGCGAGCGGCGAGACAAGGGCGAAAGCCAGCAGGGGCAGGGTGGTCAGCAGACCGGTTTGCGCCGTGCTTAAGCCATAATCAAGACGAATGGTATCGAGCAGCGGCGCTGCGCCAGTAAAGGTGACGCGAAGCGTGGTGGCAATCATCAGGATGCCTGCAATCAACAGCGCGCCGTGTTTTCCTGAGGTGCGAATAGCAGTAGTCATTATGTTCTCATACGTTCAAGCGAGCGCACACAATACCGATTTTCTCAGCGGTTGAAATCAGGCTAAAATGACAGTTTATCGCTCATATCGGACAAACTGATGATTGGTCTGGGACTGGAAGGCTACGATCCGGATAGCCAGTACGATGCGGCCGTCGCATTTCGCATTCAGGTAGTGGCGGAGGAACAATATATTCCGCTTCATCATCACCGTAAGGGGCAGCTGATTCTGGCCCTCGGCGGCGCAATCACCTGTGAAGTGGAAAATGCCATGCTGATGGTGCCGCCCCAGTATGCCGTCTGGATCCCTGGCCAGATGCCACACAGTAACAGGGCCACGCCGGGCGCGCAGCTCTGCTTTTTGTTCATTGAGCCGGGGACTGCCAGCCTGCCCGAGCGCTGCTGTACCCTGAAAATTTCCCCCCTGGTGCGGGAGCTGATTTTATCGCTCGCGGAAAAATCACGTGAACAGCTGCAGCTCGCGGCCACCTCGCGTCTGGTGGACGTCCTGTTTGACGAGCTGCCGCTCCAGCGACAGGAGCATCTGCAGCTGCCCGTGTCGCCCCATCCCAAAATCCGGCTGATGAGCGAGAAGATGGCGGAAGAGCCCGCCGCCTGGCAGACGCTGGCGCAGTGGGCGAGCCATTTCGCCATGAGCGAACGCAATCTGGCGCGGCTGGTAGTGAAGGAGACCGGTCTGAGCTTCCGCCGCTGGCGTCACCAGCTGCAGCTGATTGTGGCGTTACAGCATTTAATAAGCGGCAAATCGGTGCAGCAGGTGGCCCAGTCACTGGGCTATGACTCGACCACCGCGTTTATCACCATGTTCAGGAAGGGACTGGGCCAGACGCCGGCGCGTTATATGGCCAGCCTGACTACGACTTCCCAATAAACAGCGAGACAAGGCCTGCCGCAATCAGCGGGCCGACCGGCACGCCGCGAAAGAGCGCCACGCCCAGCACGGTGCCCACCAGCAGGCCCGCCACCAGCGAGGGCTGGCTGCTCATCAGCGTGACGCCGCGTCCGCCCAGCCATGACACAAAAATCCCCACCGCGATCGCCACCAGCGATTTCCAGTTTACAAACGAATGCAGCAGCGTTGAGGCGGGAAGCGTGCCGCTGGCGATGGGCGCCATTACCCCGATGGTTAAGATGATGATCCCGATGGTGAGGCCTTGTTTTTCTATCCACGGGAAAAAGGTATTTAACGGAGTCACGCGCACAATAATCAGCACCAGAATCGAGATGGCAACGGTGGTGTTATGGCTGATAAAGCCGAGCGCGGCGAGTGCCAGAAGAATGAGCAGAGTAGGGTCAAACATTGGGAATCCTTGCCAGAATAATGATCCTGTTTACTGTACGCGCAAACGCGGCAGAGAACAGTGTTAAAAAGATTTTATCGTTGTCATAACCTTGTCATTTACGCGGATTAAAACGAAAGCAGATATCGCAAAAGGGTCGCCATCATGAACGATCACATGTTTGTGGAAACGCTGATTATCTCCTCATCGTTTTTCGCTATTGCCGTTATTCTTGTTGCCTCCGTGCTGTTCCTGGAACGAAAAGGCTGACAGGGCGTCAGCCGTTGCAGTTAGGCTTTATGGAAGGTGACGAGCTCAGGACGGGCGATGCGCAGGTAATCCTGGGTATCCATAATCACGGATTTCTCCAGCAGGCCGGCGTTAAACGCGATTTCGTCAAAGCGCTCGAACAGCAGCGGGTCGGCAACCAGCGCCAGGTCAGGATGGAAGCTAAAGGGCGGGATAGCGCCGAAAACGCAGGCGGTCAGGGCATCGACTTCGGCCGGGCTGGCGAGGGAGGCCCTTAGCCCGCCAAAATGGCTGGCAAGCTGGCTCAGGTCAGCCTGCAGGTCGGCGGCAAGGATCGCCAGAACATGTTTCTTTACGCCGTTTCCCTTCACCTTGCAGACCAGGGCTTTAGCGCCTTGCCGCAGGTCGGTTCCGCGAATTTCACTTACCGCTTCACATTTCCCGACCGCCTCGTGCTCCATGACGCGAAAACGCGCGCCCTGCTCGGTGAGTAAGGTAATGAGCTGCTGGTGGGTTACTGTGCCAATAACGTCGTCAGTCATAACGATTTTCCCGTTGATAATCCAGTATGCAGGGGTCTACATTAGCACGGGATGAACGGGGTCGGAAGAAAACAGCCAGCGGGTTCGCTGGCTGTGGGATTATGCGTTGCTGGTAGCAGACTGCTTGTGGAACAATTCGATGATTTTTATTTTATTGTTTTATATGGTTATTTTTTCTTCCCCAAATCATCCCCAAAACAAATCCCCAAAACTCATATAACGCCAGCTTATCATTTGGCACTTTCTGAAAGTTATCTATCTTGCTAAATCACAAGTTTGTTCCATTCCAGACCACGATCATCTCCATACATTGTGCTCATCGCTTCAGTTTTATGCCCAAGCAAAGTTTTGACATCAATACCCTGTGCTTTATAGGTTCTAGATGAAAGCGAACGCTGCTCATGAAATGGGGGCAGGGCAATACAATCCTTTGGCCAGTCAATATTTGCTTTATCTCTCGCTTCTTTGAAATATTTAGATATTGTTTTTTCAGGAACGTGAGAACCAGCTTTACCGTAAGCATGATGTTTCACGTGGTGTATCAGATACGGGCTCACAACTCTGTCTCGACACTTGCTGATTACTTCTGAAAGCGTCACGCCAATAGCATCACACCGTAAATTTAAAGGAATAGCTAACTTCATTCCTGTTTTACTCTGGGTTATATGAAGATGGTTATCCCATATATCACTAAACTTCATCGCTACTATGTCTCCAATACGTTGACCAGTCACCAAAGCCAAAAGCATGGAATTCTGAGCACATGGGGGCAATGTTCCTGCGCTTTCATAGATTAGCTTCCATTGTTCGATACTGAGCCTGCTTCGTTTGACCTTTGCTATCGGATTTTTAACTGCTAAAGCAGGATTGTAGCCGGGTTCAACTTCACCAGCATGCTGTGCCTCCTTAAATACGTCGTTAAGCACGCTCCTAATCAGCTGGCCCATTCGATGTTTACCTTCAGACTTATATTCATCAATAATTTTTGCGATTAACTTCGTGTCAACATCTTTTATACGAACGTTAGGAGCTCTGTCAGCCAGAACTTGAGCACATAACCTCCTAGATTTTACGGTCGGTTTTTTTATTTCTCCGTCACGCATCCTTTCCATCTGAATATCTACGTACCTTTTTATCCAGTCCGCGACTCGAATTCCTTTCTCTTTCTTATCTTTCTTCTTAATAGCCATATCGATAAGAGCGAAGGATTGACGTGTTTCCTGCTCAGATGTTATCCGATTCAACTCCGTAGCAGCAGCTTTCGCTGCCTCTTCATCTGTTCCAAAACCAACAAATGTTCCAGTTACAGGGTGACGATATTGCCAGTAGATTTTTGATGTACGTTTATCCAACTTGCAATACAGGTTAGGTATTTTAACGTTATGCTTTCTGGGGCGAGCTGCCATTTATTGCTTTCTCCACTAACTGGCGAGCCTTGTCTGATAATGATGATGAAATATCAACATTGCTTACCATGCCAATAAAACGAGCGTCCTCATCTATAACCCAGCGCCGACCTTGCTTTAAAGCTGGCGGGAAAGTTTGCTTGGTCTTTGCTATTTTGTTCAATGCTGAGTTGCTTAATGGATATTTGAACCCATTAGGACCCGACGCCCACTCATGAAGTGTTACTAACTGCCCCATACGTTGATCTCCACGTAACCGGCTGCACCCGGCTATCTCTTATAGAAAATGCAAGATGAGCAACCACCTCGGAGCCCATCATTGCAGGTACGACATCTTTTTGTTTCGGTGTAATAGAGCTGGTGGACCATCTCCTTTGGCATGAGAACCGGCATCGGCACGCGGATGACCAGCTTTTTGAGCCTGTCGATCTCTCCGGCCAGTTCCAGCAGACGGGAGCGGCAATCCTCTGCCTCCTCGCGCCACCAGACCACGTCGGCTTTAAGGCGGCGCATGCGCCGCTGTTTGAGCTTGCTCACCATGGCAGCCACCCCATACCCTGAAGTGCGCCGATGACCAGCAGCACGAACATCACTGCGTCGAATGGGTTAGGCATTGGCCACCTCCGGAGGAGGGAAACTTGGAAGACCGTCATATACCTGATCAAGATGGCCACGCACCTGCATGCGGCGAAGAGCGCTGTACATGTAATCGCATTCTGCCTGCTTATTGGCGGTGAAAGGCTTTGATGATTTATTGCACCACATAGCATTGCCTGGCCACCCATGAACCTTATAGACCCGCCCATTTTTTACATGGAGCAAGCCCCAGCCTTGAGGTAGTTCATGCACCTCAATAAACCCAGGCTCAGCCATAAAGAATCGCCAGTCACCCATGCCCAACTCTGGCTCTATCCGAAACCTCTTTTTCCTGTCAGCAAGGAAGTCGGCGCGCGAACACTTCACTTCGATAAGGCATGAGGCGAGATTTCTGAACCCCAGCGCATCAGGCTGTTCACCCGTAGACACGGCGGCAACAAAGCGATCGTGAAAAGCAACTTTGAAGCCGTTGTTCTGAAGGAACTTACAGGCCAGCACGCAGAGCTCGCTGTGAGTCAGTGCCATCACTTCACCTCCTGCTGCGGTGCTGCTGGCAGCGAGCAAGCTTCAACTGCGGCCTCATGAATTCGCTTGATGGTGTCACAACTCACAGGGATTTCAGCGTCCCACCCCCCTTCATCGTTACAGTCCTCGCATCCTTCCCCAGCGCATGACTGGCACACGATACGATTAGTGACGTGAAACTCACCAGATAGGGCACCCTTAGCGCCATTCTCAGAGGTTAGCTTGAGGGGCATGACACAGTAACCATCAGGAAGCGTGCAAGGCTGGCTTACAGGTTCGGCACCCTGAAGCATGGCTGCGCGATAGGCGTTCCAGCCGACAGCTTTTCCGTGTTCAAACGCGCTGTCAAAGTCATCATCCATTTCCATCGCATCAGGCACAGATACCGGCGCTGGCGGGGCGGTGTATACAGCAATCAGATCCTCGCCGGGGTTGCGCCACATCCATTCGCGTCTCGCGACTCCAGCCTGAAAGTTTCTGAATGCCTGTGGGTCTGCATATGCCACAGCCTCCGCTTCGAGCGATGCCAGCGCGATACGCGCCAACTCTCTAATTTCGTCGTCTGTGATTGGAGATATAATTCGGCCAGCGCCAAACTCTAAAATATCTTTCACTCTCTCTTTGGAAATAGTGCTCATGGATACCCCCTCTCAACCTCGAGCATTTCGTCGTAGTCATATTCAGTTTCTGAGCCATCAGTACCGAACAGGGTAACGGTGTCATCCTCCATCCAGAATGATTCGACCGTGTAGCGTTTGCCGTGAGAGGTGATAACCACATCGCCAGGCTCAACGTCTTCGGCGCGGATGTTTAATTTGTCAGCCATATCACTCTCCTTTACCGGCTGCGGCGGGGCTAAGTTTGGTATTCACGTCGCCTTCAAAAATCGGCAGCACATCTACAGCGGTGGCCCAATTCTTAGCAAGTGCTGGGTCTGCGGTTTCATCGGCGTAGTCTGCCATCCGCCAGCCGATTAAGCGTTTCTGCCCTGGAAGCTCAGCAATCCGCTTCTCTGCGGCTTCCAGCTTCCCGGTTAGCTCTTCAATCCGTTCTTCATATCGAGCGCCAACGGAAACGGCTTTCTCGAACGCCTTGAACCATTTGGCTGCATCTTGCTTTGCGGCTTCCAGCTCATCCAGCAGCGCCAGCACGGTGGCGGGGTTGGCTGCGGCGATGAATACTGAATCAACCTTGAGGCAATGTTGTGCTACCGCTTTCACACCAACCTTCACCTCATATCCGCGCGCACCTTTGTGTGGCTTGTAAGGCTCCCAATTGCCCCATGATGCTGAGTTTGCCGCATTGGCCGCTTCACGTAATGCGCGTTTGTCGATGTTGCTCATTGGGCGGCTATTCATCGCTATTATCCTCACAGCAAAAGTGGCGACCTTCTGGGTCAGCGCTTATGTGTCCGCAGATATCGCACTCTATGCCTTCACCACCAGGCCATTCTTCCATATCATCTTCATGCTGGCAGTTACGGCACAGCTGCTGTCCTTTCCACATATCCTCTTTGCAGCGCGGGCAACGGTCTAAATCTTCGTCTTTCATTCGTCACGTTCCTCGCAGGTGTGTGTCTCTGGCTCATCTGCCTTGTAATAACCGCCGCAAATTTTGCAGGGCACTACCGGCACTTCGTCGTAATGAGATGTTCCGGTAATCACGACTGCACTCCTTTGCGAAGAAGGGCGGCTATGGCTTTGTGCTCATCTATAATTTGCGATGCTTCTGCATGGGCCAATCCTTCGAGAGAGATAACACCTGTGTCGCTTATACCTGCCAGGCTGATCAGCTCTACAAGACGACGCGCTTTCTTAACGCTAATTTCAGGAGCTATGACGCTTCGGGTAACTTTCTTCTTGCCCTTTGCTGCAGCGGAAGCTTTATCCTTCTGGAGAACCTCACCTGCCTTTTCGCCGAACTCTTTTACTCGATCAACAGCCACATCTACGGACACGTTTCCGGATTTAACTTCTTTCTGAACGTCCTGGTTAGCTGTGCTAAGTAGCAGGAGCTTTTCGACAGTTGGTACAGACTTATTGACCAGTTTTGCGATCTCGCTGGTGGTCTGGTTGAAGGCGTTATGCAGCTCCTGAATAACTGAAGCCTGTTCCATATCGGAGAGCGGCAGCTGGTTGTTACTGGTCATGATTCGAGCAAGACGCTGAACATCGTTACCGTTGAACGGCATGATGTGGATGCGGTCTACTGGCTTGCCAGCTTCAGCACAGCGCGCGTAGCAACGACGGCGGCGGTGACCTTCAACAACCCACACACCACCTTCATCACGTGCGATAACTTCCAGTGGTGGAACTGATCCTCCGTTCATCAGGTAGTTGAACAGGTCATCATCAGCCTGGCGGGTGCGTTCATCATCTTCACGCTTGTTGAAACCTTCACGAACGTGGATATCTGAAAGAGCGATAAACATCCCGGTATCGGTGCGCTTAATTACACCGGCCTTGGTCATTTGCTTGAATGAGTTAGCCATTAGAGAACAACCTCGTTATTCAGGGAAATGACGACACGAGGCAGTTCACGGAGTTCTCGCTGAGCTTCCAGCAGGTGCATGTTGGTAGGCGTTTTTGTGTAGCGCTCTTCGATACGGTCACACTCTTTGGCCCAGCTGGCGACATCTTCACGCAGAGTTGCGTTCTGCTTAGCCAGTTCCTTCCGCTGCGCCATCGCTTCACAAAGCGCAACGCTGGTAACATCAAGACGCGTAGCCAGTTCGTTAACCATCCAACCATAAGCGGCAGGAAGGAGAGGGGCGGCCTTGCGAGCTGCGTCAATAAGCTGCTCTCTGGTCATGCGTGGTTGTAACTCGGTGACGTTCTGTGTGTTTGTCATGGTTAGTTTCTCCGTGTTATAAGCGCTCTGCACAGCGCTGATTTTTGGTTGCACGAATCCCTCGCCGTTATGGCGACAAAAATAAATGGGTTTCGTTTTAGTAAGCACCCAACCAGGGCACTTAGTGAAACGGGCGGCTGCCACCGCCAGTTAGCTTCTCCACAATTGGGAGCGCGTTCCCCTGAGTTGATTTAACGACTGCGGCCTCTCAAGGAACCTACTGAACGCGCTTTCAGTTATGAAAAGGGGCGGTCGACATTAAGGGATTCAAACTGCCGACCGCCAAGACTACACACAGCATCTGGTACAGCTACTACGGTTTACACAACTGGAAGCGCACTCCTTGCGTTTACTTACCTGTCATCCACAACCGATAGTTGATGGAGTGCGCTTTCATGTTATGTGCCGGGATTCCACCGGCTCCCATCTGTTTTTTAAGCCACTCAGATATCGTCTGGGCTGTCACCTGATCGCCACGCTGGTGAAACGTCTCTGGCTGTCGTACACAACTGGCTTGCACATTCCGGCTACCCGCTGGATCGGGATACTGCCTAAGGAATCCCCGGACCGCTGCGGCACATGTGCCATATGCCGTACTGCTTACTACCACACCGGTGCAGATAACTATCAGTACCCGTGGTGTGATTTAAATGTACCTTTAGTTACCTTGGTGGTCAAGCGGCGAATGTACTTTTTGTTACCTTGAGGGGCGAAAAAAATGCCAGAAGGATATCTGGCATTGGAAATGAAGAACTTAGATGTTCTGGGTTATCTGAACCACTTTCCCAACAATTCGGCAGTTACCGTCTATCGGGATAGGTTTGAATGCAGGGTTAAGTGGCATCAAGTATGAGAAGGGACTATCCCATACCAGCTTTTTAACGGTCGCCTCAGCTGAACCGTCAAGTATTGCTACTACAATTTTTCCGTAAAGGTCATCAAGTTGGCCATAATGAGGCTCAACAATAACGATCGACCCTTCAGGTATGGATGGCAGACCGTGAGGGTTGGTCATAGACTCCCCACGAACTACCAATCCGAAAACTTCATCAGAAACGTTTGCAGTGGTTTGCGTCCATGAAATCACATCAGAAAGCCTTGAGCATGCATAAGTATCAGTCCACATACCAGCCTGAACGGCGGAGATAATAGGAACTGCCGTTGGGGGCTTAAGGAACGGAATAACTTTGGTATCGTCCTGCGTTTCCTCACCCTGACCGTAAAGAATCCATTCTGGAGTAGTCTGCAACGCCATTGCCAGCTGGTGGAGGTTTTCACCATCAGGTTTTGTTGTACCGCTCTCCCATTTAGTTACAGAAACACGGCTAACTCCTAAGCGTTTAGCCAGGGTCTGCTGTGTTATGTCGAGCTGGACTCGACGGGATCTTATTCGGTCTTTCATCTCTGTTTTCATGTAACCAATGTTACATCGATTCCTTGTAACTGTTGTTTGCTATTTAATGTACCTTTTGTTACCTTTAAGACGTGAGTTAACCAGGAGGAACCATGCGTAAATCAGAAGTCATTGAACACTTCGGCGGCGTATCAAAAACCGCGAGTGTTCTTGGGATTTCCCACCCGGCAGTTTGCCGATGGGGTGAAGTTATCCCTCAAAAGCAAGCTTTTGTCATCGAGCGAATTACGAAAGGAAAGCTTAAGTACGATGCCAGCCTTTACCAAAAGGCTACAGATTCAGCTGCTTGAAAGTAACTACAAAAGGAAAAACAACATGGTAGAGCCAAGCCTGAAAGAAGTAGTGAAAGCGATGTGTAAAGCGTACCCCTGAGGCCGTGAGGCTATGGCAGGTGCTCTTGGCATGTCAGTCACGCAGTTCAATAACAATCTGTACGAGAAGAACGGCTGCCGCTTCTTCGAGGTGAACGAGCTGGAAGCGATGGAAGACATATCAAACACGTCTCTCCTGGCAGATTACTTTGCTCGTCGTCGCGGCGCATTGCTGGTGGAAGTTCCGCAACTTGAAGACCTCGATCGCGTTGACCTATTCACCCGTGCAATGAGAACTGCAGCAGCACGCGGTCAGGTTGATCAGATCATTCAGAAGGCGCTGGAAGATGGAGTGATTGAAGCGCATGAAGCGGAAGAAATTAACGAGTATCACCGCCGTCATCTGGCAGCGCGTGAAGAAGAAATCCGCGCGATTGTCGCGCTGTTTAGCCGTAAGCAAAGCCAAAAAAAGTGACGCCCGCGAGTGTGCAGCTCCGGGCGTCTTGGCGTGTCGTATTCAGTGGAGAAACTAACGCATGAACAGTTTAAACCGATTGAGACCAGCGAAGCAATTCAGATGCCTTCCACTGGTGGGAAAAGACTCCCCGTTCGGCTATGTGGAAAGATTAAACGACCAGCCTGGTGAGAACAACTACCAGCCAGAGAACGCGATGGTAGAGGCTTTTGCTCAGATGAATGAGAAGGGGCGTGAGGAATGGCTGAAGTTAACCGGCGATTCAAAGACCACTACGGCGTCCCGGTCCGTGTCATCAGATGGGAGCCGCAGACTCGACGCGTTATATACCTTCGCGAAGGGTACGATCATGAGTGCTTCAGCCCTCTTGACCAATTCCAGCGTAAATTTACAGAGTTAAAGGACGACCATGAGCACTAAATTAACCGGTTACGTTTGGGACGCTTGCGCCGCTTCTGGCATGAAGCTGTCCAGCGTTGCCATCATGGCGCGTCTGGCTGACTTCAGCAGTGATGAGGGGGTTAGTTGGCCTTCTATCGCTACCATCGCACGTCAGATTGGGGCTGGTGAGAGCACGGTTCGTACGGCAATCGGGCAACTTGAGAAAGATGGTTGGCTTACCCGCCAGCAACGCCGTAAGGGCAACCGTAACGCATCCAACGTTTATCAACTGAATGTTAAAAAGCTCCGTGAGTCTGCCTTTTCTCACCTGTCAGAATCTGACGCGTCAAAATCCGACGCATCAAAACCCGACCCGTCAAAATTTGATGCGTCGAAAAACAGCAATAACGGCATTTTTCACCCGTCAGAATCTGGTGGGGATCCGTCAGTAAAATCAACTACTGATCCATCAGATAAAAAACCTTCTTGTCAGGTTGCCCAGCAACCCGACGATGAGAGTGGTGGCAAGAAGCCTGATCCTGAAGTTTTGCTGACTGACAATTCAAAATCGGTACTGAAACATCTCAACCTGGTCAGCGGTTCGCGTTTCCAGAATTGCTCTGCTTCGCTGGATAACATCCGCGCAAGGCTTCGTGAGGGGTTTACTCCGGAAGAGCTCATGCTGGTGGTCGATTACAAACACGAGCACTGGAAAGGCCTGAAGGATTACCAGTACATGCGCCCAAAAACTCTGTTTATTCCCGGAAACTTCCCAGGCTACTTGCAAGTTGCTACTCGCTGGGATGCGAAGGGCAGGCCAAAACGTGAGGACTGGGATGCAGCCCGAAAAAACAATTCGCTCACCTTCGGTGTACCCGACAAAGCAATCCCGGCAGGTTTCAGAGGAGCTAAGCCATGAGCCTTTTGAAAGACATTCAGATTTTCATCGCCACTAACCCTGGCTTAACGAACAAAGAGATTGCGGCATCAATGCCACAGTACGACGTTCATGCTGTTCAGCGCGGGGTATGCCACCTGGTCAAACTGAATCGCGCTACCCGCCAGCACAACGGCAAGTGCTACCAGTATTTTGCTAAAGCGCCGGGTGGGGATGTGAGCGATGGGCATTCTGCACTGAAAATTAACCGAGCTGACGCACCAGCTGCATCAGAACAGGAAGCCGCACCAAACCCGGTAGTGACCGCGATGATGGAAAAAGCTCAAGGCCTGTTTGATAAGGGGCTCTTCCAGCGTGCGGCTACGGTTCTGATGGATGCATTCAACCGCTCAAAAGACGAAGAACAGCGCCTGAAGATACTGATAGAGCGCCAGCGTTGCCTGAGCATGGTACCGAAAGTCAAAACGCCTACTGACGCATGGTGTCTGGCAGGTCAGGGGAGGAATATCTAATGAAATACTCTCTGATTTACGCAGACCCAGCCTGGGAATACGGCAACACCGTCAGCAACGGCGCGGCTACTAATCACTACGGCACAATGAAGCTGGTCGACATGAAGCGTCTTCCGGTCTGGGACCTTGCTGCTGACGATGCTGTTTTGGCTATGTGGTTCACCGGCACGCACACCCGCGAAGCTATCGAACTGGCTGAAGCATGGGGCTTTAAGGTCCGCACGATGAAGGGCTTTACCTGGGTGAAGTTCAACCCATTGGCAGAGCAGCACATCAACAAAGCGCTTCAGGCTGGTGGAGTAGAGGACTTTTACGACTTCCTCGACCTGCTGAACACCCAGACCCGCATGAACGGCGGCAACTACACCCGAGCCAATACCGAAGACATGTTGATCGCCACCAGGGGGAACGGACTGGAACGCCAGTGCGCGAGCATCAAGCAGGTTATCTACAGCCCACTGGGCGAGCACAGCCAGAAGCCAGCAGAGGCGCGCTTCCGCCTGGAGAAGCTTTACGGTGACGTTCCGCGCATCGAACTCTTCAGCCGCTGCGGTGCACTAGGCTGGGACCATTGGGGTAATCAGAGTGAGTCCGCTGCAGTTGAGTTGATTCCTGGCGTTGCTGTTCCGGTGGCAGATAACCGGGAGCATGCAGCATGAAGAAGCTATCAACCGAGCAGGAGAACGCGGTTCGTGACGTTGCCCGTCAATGCTCCGATGCCATTAAGAAAGCCCTGAAGAAAAAGCCGAAGCCAAGCTGGAACGTCGTTGTACCTCCGATCCTGAAGGAGTACCACGAGAAGGTTAAACCGATGGGCGTCAGCCTGGTGATGTTCAATAGCGTAATCGGACGCCTGAACGGGCGTTATGGAGTCGAGTCATGATCGAATTAACGCCGCGTCAAAGTGAAGTGTATGACGCTATCAAGGTTCACATTGAAAAGGTTGGTTTCCCACCAACGTTGATCGAGCTTGCTGAACTGATTGGTTGCTCATCGCAGAACGCTGCTGCTGAGCACGTGAAGGCACTTAAGAAAAAGGGTTACCTCTCCATTGCTCCTGGCGCTGCCAGGGGCATTACCGTCGTCAAAACAGAACTGGATGCTGATCCGGTAGCGATCATTAAAGGTCTGTTATCCGGTGGAGACAAGGCAAGAGTTAACGCTGTTGAATGGCTGAAAAAACAGGGAGTGACTGTATGAAACTGGTGCTCCCGTTCCCTCCGAGCGTAAACACCTACTGGCGAGCCCCGAATAAGGGGCCGTTAAAAGGCCGCCATCTTATCAGTGAGAAAGGCAGGGCATATCAGAGTGCGGCATGCGCAGCGATTATTGAGCAGCTGCGTTGCCTTCCAAAACCATCATCGTCACCAGCTGCGGTGGAGATCCTTCTCTTTCCGCCAGATGCTCGTCGTCGGGACATCGACAATTACAACAAGGCTCTGTTTGATGCGCTTACGCACGCTGGCATCTGGGAGGATGACAGTCAGGTGCGGAGAATGCTGGTGGAGTGGGGGCCGAAAGTACCTGGTGGACGAGTAGAGATATCGATCAAGAAACATGAACCTCTGGCGGGTGCAGCCGCCTGATAAGTGGAGAAGAGCATGAATCAGATGAATATCACCGTAATGTGTCCGACTCACCACGCCGCCGCAATGGGGCAGCAAATAACGATGTCCAGCCGTGAGATTGCAAAGCTGGTCGACTCACGCCACAGCAACGTATGTGTGACCATCGAGCGCCTCATGAATTCTGGCGTAATTGGGGGGTATGCTGCATTGCAGTACACCCACCCTCAGAACCAGCAGGTTTACCACTACTACGAAGTTAACAAGCGAGACAGCTATGTGATCGTCGCGCAGCTGTGCCCGGAGTTTACCGCCCGTCTGGTTGACCGCTGGCAGGAACTGGAGAGCGGGGCCGGGATGGTGGTACCGCAAACACTTCCTGAAGCACTTCGCCTCGCTGCCGATCTTGCCGAACAGAAGCAACGCCTGAGTGAAGAACTGGCCATAGCAGCGCCTAAGGCTGAATTTGTTGATCGCTATGTTAAAGCCACTGGCTCAATGACGTTTCGGCAGGTTGCCAAGCTCCTTAACGCCAAAGAACCCGAGTTCGCGATGTTCCTCATTGAGAACGGCATCATGTACCGGTTAAACCGTGTTCTTACACCAAAGAGCAAGCACATCGAAGCAGGGCGCTTCGAGGTTAAGACAGGGACCACCAACCAGACTAACTACGCATTCAATCAGTCCCGCTTTACTGCAAAGGGCGTGCGCTGGATTGGCGGCTTGTGGGCTGAACATATTGCTAAGGGGCAAATTGCGTGAGAGCCATACTGACACCTGAAGTCGCGCCATTGTCCGGGGTGGTGCTGTTTCGTCCTGGTAACGAATTGTTGTGGCTGTTTCGTCGTGGCCGGGTGGTGATTGAAACGCCTTCCGAAGCAATCAAGCACCTGCCATCTGGACTGATTCCTGAAGCGCACCAGCCACTGACGGATGATGTCAGTGTGCAGGAGCTTTTCCTGAATGAGAGAGTTATTCAGCGTGCTGGTGGACTGAGTGGTCTTGATGCCTGGCTGGAACGTAAATTCGAATGTCAGTGGCCACACAACGAATGGCACTCAAAGGACTTCACACTGCTACGCCACGCCCCCGGCAGCATTCGCCTGTGCTGGGGATGCGATAACCAACTGCGTGAACAAACTACTGAAAGACTGGCAGGAATTGCCATGCAGAACCTGGTAAAATGGCTGCTGGAAAGGGTGAATATCATGCTGGGTTTCAGCGCTGACCACACCCTGACGCTGCCGGAGTTTTGCTGGTGGATGGTACGTAACGATCTGGCTGACCTGATTCCTGAATCAGTAGCTAATCAGGCTCTCCGGATTAAGCCTGAATCGCACACCTCATTGATGCGGGAAAGCGACATTGTTCCGTCATTGCCAGCGACTGAAATCCTCCAGGAGAAAGTTAAGAAGATAGTCTCGGTGAAGGTCGATCCTGAATCACCGGAATCTTTCATGCTGAGGCCAAAGCGCCGCCGCTGGGAGAACGAGAAGTACACCCGCTGGGTGAAGTCGCAGCAGTGCAGTTGCTGCAATAACCCGGCAGACGACCCCCACCACCTGATAGGCCACGGGCAGGGTGGAATGGGTACCAAAGCGCATGACCTGTTTGTGATACCGCTGTGCAGAGCGCATCACGACGAGTTGCACGCTGATCCTGTGGCATTTGAAGCGAAGCACGGCGACCAGTTAACGCTGTTGTTTCGGTTTTTAGATCGTGCGCTGGCAATAGGCGCACTGGCGTAAGTGGAGACGCAACATGATCAATCCTTCTGAAGTTGGCAAATCCGGCGAGATGGTTCGCCTTCGCACTCTCGAAAGCATCTGGGTACAGGGCAAGCTCCGCATGTGGGGCCGCTGGTCATATATCGGTGGCGGCTCTGGCGGAAACATGTTTAACCAGCTGCTGGCATCCGGGAAAATCACCAAGACCGCAATCAACGATGCGTTGCGCCGAATGAAGAAATCCGGCATCACTAAACCTGAGCTGGAAGCTTACCTGCGCGAAATCCTAGACAGCAAAAACAAAAGCGGCCTGGCGTTCTGTTCTGACGAAGAAGGGCTGAAGATTGATGGCGTGATCGCCGCTGTACTCATGAACGAAGAATACCGTGGGTTGTATGGCGTGATTGTTGATCGTCATCGTCTGCGCAAAAGCAAACTCCAGATGGCTAAAGAGCTTAATTCAAAACACCCCGACTGGACCCTTATTACATGCCGTCGTCGCATTGATACATGGGTTAGTCTTGCAGAATCGATCCTTTACGCACCACTTTGTGATGCGTTCGGCACAAATAGCGACAGATTTAAGTTGCATAGTGAGCAAGAAAGTGCTTAAATTGTGGTAGGCTCGGGACAGTAAAGCGTACTGAGCAACAAATCAAAACATAAACCCGCCACTGCTGCGGGTTTTTTATTTTAAGGGCTGCCTCCGGGTGGCCTTTTTTGTTTCCCCTCGTTCTGAGAGGACTCATGGCGATGATGTATTGACCGCTAGAATGGATTAGTCGTAACTTATTATTGTGGTGAATCCTTTCTAAGCGAAAGGGCGTTCCAGTCAACTGCTATCTGCAGGTATGCGCGCGGCTTTGCTGACTGGGGTAGAGTCACTGGGAGGCACCCGGCACCATGACAACAACAATACAGTTTCAAATTCCTTGAGAGCCTGCCGTAAAAAGCAGGCCTTTTTTTATGAATTTGCAAACTGCTGCTACGCTTGAAATGTGTGTTGAAGGTAATTGCCTGATGGTTCTCCTGAACCGTTGTGAACCAGCCCGATACTGTCTCACTCAGGTCAGTTAGCAAGACTCACGACTACCTACCTTACTTACTAATAGTCACTCATTAGCCCGCCTTCAAAAGCGGGCTTTTTTTATTCCCCTCATCACTGAGAGGATTCACGGCAATAAGAGGGGGACTAGATGTCCGATCCTGTTTCTGGCACGACAGTAGCGGCTGGTGGTCTGATGGGGGCCAGCATGTTCGGCCTGGCAACCGGCATAGATTACGGTGTGGTGTTTGGCGCATTCGCTGGTGCGGTGTTCTACGTCGCTACGGCGGTTAATATCAGTCGCCTTAAGCTGGTGGGCTACTTCATCACCTCATTCATCTTCGGCGTTATCGGCGCTCCACTGCTTGGCTCTTACTTCTCCAAATGGACGGGGTATAGCGACAGGCCACTTGATGCGCTGGGCGCGGTAATCGTAGCCGCTATTGCTATTAAGCTGCTGACGTTCGTCAACAGTCAGGATTTGGGTAGCCTGTTTGGAATTCTCTCGCGTTTACGTGGTGGAGGGGCCAGCAATGGTAACAAGTGATCCGAGTGCGATGGCAAACGCAATTATCTCTGCTGTGATCGTTATTGCACTGATGTTCTACCAGCGCGGCGGGGCGAGACATCGCCCTCTGATATCGCTGATGGCTTATTTCACGGTGCTGGTATACGCCAGCGTCCCTTTCCGTTACCTGTTCGGCCTGTACCATGAATCTCACTGGTTCGTGGTGCTGGTGAACGTCCTGATATGCGCCGCCGTTCTATGGGCTCGGGGAAACGTGGCGCGCTTGGTTGACGCACTGAGGCACTAATGAACCAATCACAATTTCAAAAGGCGGCTGGGCTAAGCGCCGAGTTAGCTGCGCGCTGGTTTCAGCCAGTAAGTGATGCGATGAAAGAGTTCGGCATCACCAGGCCGGTAGACCAGGCCATGTTCATTGCGCAGGCTGGGCATGAGTCGACAGGATTCACCCGGCTGCAGGAAAACTTCAATTACAGCGTAGTCGGGTTGGCAAACTTCATTCGAGCTGGACGCATTACACAGGACCAGGCTAATACGCTGGGCCGCCGACCTGATGAACGAGCATTACCAATTGAGCGTCAGCGTGCCATTGCTAACTTGGTATACAGCAAACGCTACGGTAACAACGCGCCAGGTGATGGATGGAAATACCGTGGTCGTGGACTTATTGGCATCACGTTCCTGGATAACTATCGTGACTGCGGCAATGCCCTGAAGGTTGATCTGGTCCAGCAGCCTGAGCTATTAGCTGAGCCCATTTATGCAGCCAGAAGCGCGGCATGGTTCTTCGTTACAAAGGGATGTCTGAACTATTCAGATAACCTGCTGCAGGTGACGAAGATTATCAACGGCGGAACGAACGGACTGGAAGATCGTCGCGCTCGCTTCGGTCAGGCCAAAACGGTACTGGTGTGAGGTTGATATGGGATTAGAAACAATCATTGGTCTTGCTGCCCTGGTAATGGCCGCTATCGCTGGTGCCTTTGGCATTGGTCATTCACGCGGCACCAGCAAAGCGGAAGCCAAAGCAGACCAGCAGCGCACCGAAGAAAAGGCCGCAGCCACTGAAGCAGTAGCCGAACGCCGGGTAGAAGCAACGAAAGAGGCCAGTAATGTACAGCAGACGGTTAACCATATGCTTGGCGACGATGTTGATCGTGAGCTGCGCACAAACTGGACCCGTAAGGGTTGAGGTGGTGGATACTGCTTGCGATTGGGTTAGACCCATTTACGGGACCACTCATGATTGGGATGTTCTGGACCGCCAGACTAAGAAGGACATCCTGGCGCATAACAAAGCGTGGCAGGCGAACTGCCAGAAAACCAAAGAAAGGAAATAAAGTGGATAAATTTAAGTTCGACCTTAACCAGTTTGTTGAGTTGTCAATCAGTGGCGAAATGGGCCATATCAAATCCCGCGCTGAGAGCATCAACCACTGCAATCAGTATCTTGTTCACTACAAAGCCGCAGATGGCCGTGCTCAAGAAAGTTGGTTCGATGAAGATGATATCGCAGCAGTTGAAGATGATGAGCATCCTGGCGCGCCCATTTACGCCGTGAAAGCTGACGATGTGAAGGCCTGATAGCCATTACAAAGCCCACCTTATGAAGAGCTAGGTAATACTATCCAGGAAGCAAGCCAATCAGATGTTTTATCGCAGGCCAAATGGTCAAGGTATTTGCACCTAAGGAAGGTGCGAATAAGTCCGAGATGTGAGATCATCGTGTTGTAACCTGAACCCAGAATGAGTAACCGGATGAGCCAGCAACTGACTTTTGCCGACAGTGAGTTTTCCAGTAAACGCCGCCAGAC